>JAFUKK010000013.1 GCA_017473665.1 Lachnospiraceae bacterium | reverse complement strand
GTACCAATGATAGTAGTTATACAACAGGTCAGGAAGACCGTCAGAGAGATTATATGGATCGCTATGTGGAATTTTTAAAGGTAGTACGCAGGAACAATCCCAAGGCCACCATTCTCTGTGTACTGGGAATCATGGGGGAGGAGCTTTGTCCCTGTGTAGAACAGGTGGTAGCAAGATTCCGGACAGAAACGGGTGATGTCCATATCCATTACATGGGTTTTCCGGACCAGGATCCTGCAGACGGTTATGTGGTAGACTGGCATCCTACGGAACGCACTCATCAGAAGGCAGCAGGACGATTGGTTTCCACATTACGTGAAATCATGAACTGGTAAAGAAAGTTGGTTTTCTTGCGGTTCATATATAATTAAGAGAAACCCAAGGAAGAATAAATATATGGATAAGATATTTGGTAGATTTTGTCCCAAGATTTTGTTATAATTACCCTGGTTTCATATGAAAGAAAGTGTAAGGTGAATGCAAATGAAGATGCTTGCAATTATAACTGCCAGAGGAGGAAGTAAGAGAATTCCCCGAAAGAATATTAAGGAGTTTTGCGGAAAACCTATTCTGGCCTATTCCATAGAGGCGGCCACCGGGGCCGGTATTTTTGACACGGTAATGGTGTCCACAGAGGATGAGGAGATAGCAGAGGTAGCCAAGCAGTACGGGGCAGAGGTGCCTTTTTACCGTAGTGCTGCTACAGCAGATGATTTTGCCACCACCAATGATGTAATATTAGAGGTACTGGAGGAGTATGAAAAGAGGGGCATGCACTTTGACATGGCCTGCTGTATCTATCCTACGGCTCCCTTTATCACTGCGGAAAAGATTAAGTCTGCAGTGGAGAAATTGATGAATAGTGATGCAGATACCCTGATACCCGTAGTGAGATTTTCCTATCCCCCTCAGAGAGCTATGATAGAGGTGGAGGGCAGACTGGTATTTGAGTATCCCCAGTATTTGGACAGCCGTTCCCAGGATTTGACTCCCCATTATCATGATGTGGGACAGTTTTATGTATTTCGTACCGATGCCTTCCGCAAAAACCGTAAGTTGATGGTAGGTAATATTATTCCTCTGGAATTGTCCGAAAAGGAAGTGCAGGATATTGATAACCAGACCGATTGGGAGCTGGCAGAGATAAAGTATCAGCTGATGAGAAAGGGATGTTCATGAAGATAGCGGTGCTTTCCAATGTGAATATGAATGTGGCAGTGCGTATGTTGGGTAAATCCCTGGAGGTGTATCAGACCGAAGGCTACGGCAACGAGTTGGGACTGCTGATGAATCCCGACTCCTCCTTGCAGGAGTTTGGCCCGGAGATGGTTTTTCTGGTGGAAGATTTGATGGAGTTGTTGGGTCATGACCTGGAGCCTGCCCATGCAGCAGAGCAGATAGACCGCTGGTTTGGTGCCTTTTCCCAGACTTTAAAGCAGGATTGCATTTATTATGTATCCGATGCCTATCTGTGGGGTGTGGAGTTGGCAGCAGTGGCAGATGGGGGACGCAAGAGTGCCCTGGAGCAGCTGTGGCAGCAGGCTTTGGAGCAATGTATGGCAGAGCATTCCAATGTGCGGATATTTCCATACCGTAGCATCATAGAGGATATGGGTGCCCGGAATGCTTTTTCCCTGAAAATGTGGTACATGGGTAAGATTCTTCACAGTACCCAGGCCCAGCAGGCTTTAAGTGAGGAGATACTGGCTAAGGCAGCATTGGAGAGTCGGGTAGCCAAGAAGGTGTTATTGTTGGATTTGGATAATACCTTGTGGGGCGGACTGGCAGGGGAAGCAGACCATACGTCCATTGTGTTGTCGGAGGATCACAGCGGACTGGCTTACAAGAATTTACAAAGAGTAATATTACAATTGCAGCAGCAGGGTGTATTGCTGGCAATTGTTTCCAAAAATAATGAAGAAGATGCCATCAAAATATTACAGGAGCACCCTCATATGGTGCTTCGTCCGGAGCATTTCGCTATCCGGAAAATTAATTGGAATCCTAAAAACGAGAATATTGAGGCCATTGCCCGGGAACTGAATCTGGGCTTGGACGCCATGGTATTTTTGGATGACAATCCTTCGGAGCGCCAATTGGTGCAGAACCTGTTACCTCAGGTGACGGTATTGGATTTTCCGGAGCATCCCGAGGAGCTGGCTCCTATGATGGTGCAGGCCTATGAGGAGTTTTTTGCCAAAAGTGTGTTGACGGCAGAGGACCTGGAAAAAACCGGTCAGTATCAGGCCAATGCCAAGCGGGAGGCGTTAAAGAGCAGTATTACAGATTTTGAAGGCTATTTAAAGAGTCTCGAGATACGACTGATTCGTGAGGATGCCTCAAAGTATACAGAGCGTATGACCCAGCTGATTAATAAGACCAATCAGTTCAACCTGACCACCAGAAGATGGACTCAGGCAGAGGTGCAGCAAATACTGGAGGATGATAGTAAGCAGGTGTTATTATACCGGGTGGAGGATTGCTTTGGTGATACAGGTATCGTGGCTGTAGTAGTGGTGGATTGCGCCGGTGAGATTCCGGTGGTAGAGGAATTTGCCATGAGTTGCCGGGTTATGGGCAAGAAGATTGAGGATGCCATTGTGGAGGATGTGGAGCAGACTATGTTTGCTTTGGGTTATGAGAGCCTGAAGGGGCTATATATCCCTACGGAAAAGAATCAGCCTGTGGCCAAGCTATGGGAACAGATGGGCTATGAATCCTTGGGCACTTGTGCCGGGGAGCAACAGTACCGGATGAATCTGGCAGACAGACCGGAGCGGGTGTGTTTTGTGCAAAGAGAAGTTAGATAAGAGAGGAATAGGTATGAGACAGAAGGTCATCGCATTGATTGAAGAAATATTGAATGTGCCCCGGGGCACTGTGACTGAGAGCACAATGGTTGCAGAGCTGGAGGAGTGGGACTCCCTGGCACATGTAATGATTATTGGTGAGCTGGAGCAGAGATTGGGTGTCAATATCCCCCTGGAGGAGGCCATTGAACTCAGCGGCGTGCAGGAATTGTTTGAGAAGGCAGGAATTTAACATGAGCATCACATTACGGGAGATTCGGGAGACGGATTTGGAGCAGATTATGCTTTGGCGCATGGATCCGGATATTACGAGATACATGAATACCAATCCCAAGCTGACCCTGGAGGGCCAAAAGAAATGGCTGGCGTCCATAAGTGCCAATGAGGATGTACGGTACTGGGTCATTGAGATTGACGGAGAGCCGGCGGGAGTCATTAATCTTACCGGACTGACCAATTCTGCAGGAGACCTGGGCTGGGCATATTATGTGGGCGAAAAGCGTTTGCGCAGCATGAAGGTGGCGTTGTCCCTGGAGATGAGTATGTATGATTATGTATTTGACGTGCTGGGTAAGCATGCGGTGTACAGCGATGTGTTTACTTTGAATAAGGGTGTCATTGTACTGCATCAGCTGTGCGGATGCGAGATTGTAGAAGAGAAAAAGCAGCATGTATGCAAGGAAGAGGTATGGTACGATGTGACCTTTATGCGGATGACCTGTGATAAATGGAGACAGATCCGAGACAACAAACAATATGAAAAAATAGATTTCGGGAGCGTATAGCAATGAAGAAAGAGATCATGATCGGTAATTACAAAATTAGTGAGGATTCTCCTGCATTTATTATTGCAGAGATGTCCGCAAATCATTTGATGGATTTTGACCGTGCAGTGGAAATCATGCGGGTAGCTAAGGAATGTGGTGCAGATGCTATCAAGATACAGACTTATACGGCGGATACCATTACCTTGAACAGTGAGGAATCCTATTTTCAGATTACCCAGGGTACCCTCTGGGATGGGACTACCCTGCACAAATTATATCAAGAGGCTTATACTCCCTGGGAATGGCAGCCCAAATTGCAGAAGATTGCAGAGGAAATGGGCCTGATTTTCTTTTCCTCCCCTTTCGATTTTTCCAGTGTGGATTTTCTGGAAGAGATGGACGTGCCGGCCTATAAGATTGCTTCTTTTGAAATTACGGATATTCCTTTGTTAAAAAAGATTGCCAAGCTGGGCAAGCCCATTATCATATCCACAGGAATAGCTTATATGTCTGATATAGAGCTGGCGGTGCGTACCTGTAAGGAAGCGGGTAATGACCAGATTATCCTGCTGAAATGTTGTTCCGCATACCCCACACCCTATGAGGATATTAATCTGAAATCCATAGCCTCTCTGGCAGAGACCTTTGACTGTATTGCCGGTTTGTCGGATCATACCATGGGTAATGCAGTGGCAGGTGCCGCAGTGGCACTGGGTGCCAAAG
>JAFUKK010000134.1 GCA_017473665.1 Lachnospiraceae bacterium | reverse complement strand
TAAGAGAATACGTAATGACCCACGGGGAATCCTCCTAGTATGTGGCGCTTCGCAAGTTATCCTATGAGGACAAGCTTGGTTTTGAACTGGCCAGGGAAGCAGATTCCAATATCAAAGGCGTATGGTTTGAAGAAGAGTACAAACGGGTATATCCTCACGGTACTTTGGCGGCAGATGTAATTGGTTTTGCTAATGGCGATAATGAGGGCAGCTATGGGCTGGAGGAATATTACAATGATACCTTAAACGGTATTATGGGACGTTCTTATGGATATTTGAGTGAGGATGAAACTCTGCAACGGACCATTAAGTCAGCTGTAGACGGAAATACCATCCACAGCACCATTGATATTACCGTGCAGGGGATTATAGAAAAGTATCTGCTTCAATTCCAGGAAAAATACAAGGATAATTATCGTGAGGGAAACTGTGCGGAAAATATCGGATGTATTGTAATGGAAGTGGATACCGGCAGAATACTGGGAATGGCCAGCTATCCTACTTATAATTTGAACGATGTGCGCAATCCTAACAGCTTGATCGGTTCCCATTTGGTGGAAGAGATTGTAAATGCTGCCGGTTATACAGAGGTGCGTAAAACCGATACGGTGATTGACGAGGAGATATTAAGTACTCTTACAGATAAACAAATATATACCAATTTAAATTATCTGTGGAAAAATTATTGTATTACCGGCACCTATGAACCCGGTTCTACGATTAAGCCCTTTACCGCTGCCGCAGCTTTGGAGCAGGGTGTGATTAATAATAATACAGTATTTACCTGTAATGGTCATTTGGAAATCGGCGGTCACAAGATCCATTGTCATAATAAATACGGAGACGGAGATGTGTCTGTAAAGAATGCCATTGCCTGGTCCTGTAATGTGGCACTTATGAAAATGGGACAGGCATTGGGAGCAGATGAATTCAGTGCTTATCAGGAACTGTTTAATTTTGGTCTGAAGACCAATATTGATCTGGCGGGTGAGGCCAGAACCGATACTCTGATATATCAAGCAGATGAAATGAAGTCTGCGGATCTGGCTACCAATACTTTCGGACAAAATTTTAATACCACCATGATTCAGGTGATCAGCGGCTATTGTGCACTGGTAAACGGTGGCTATTATTACGAACCTCATATGGTAGACAAAATCACCAATGCAGATGGTGCGACCGTGAAAAACATAGCTCCCCGGGTATTGAAACAGGTGGTTTCGGGAGAGACCTCTGATTTGATTCGTTCCTACTGTAATGCAGTGGTTATGAAAAAGAATGATACCCGAATTACCGGTAGGACAGCACGTCCTGCGGGGTATGCAATCGGTGGTAAAACCGGTACGGCCCAGACAATTCCCAGGGGAAATGATGAATATGTTGTTTCTTTTGTGGGACATGCTCCTGCAGATAATCCGGAAATCGCCATTTATGTGGTGGTAGACAGAGCCAATGCCAAGGAACAGGATGACGCCAAGTTTGCTACAGGTATTGTGAGAAATGTGCTGACAGAGGTATTGCCTTACTTAAATATTCACATGACGGAGGAATTGTCTGAGGCGGAATTGCAGGAATTGGAAGCTCTGAATTTGACCAATACCAATCAGTATGCAGTAAAACCTGAGGATGAAAACCTGGAGCAGCTGGAGGCAGAAGAGGAAGTACCGGCAGATGAAGAGGAGGCAGTAAACACAGTGCCTGTCTGGATGACTTTTCCCATTGATTCTGAGACAGGTCATAGAGTGGATCCTAACACGGGAGCTCATATTGATGCCAATACCGGAGACCCCATAGGCGGTCGCCAGGATGCCCTTAGTGAATAAGAACACCGGTAAAGGAATAGAGTATAACAAGAAGATTTGGCAGGTTTTGTTATGCTATTTCCAAATAAAGTGTACCACCGGCGCAATATATTGACTTTCTTTCTGGGCTGTGTATTGGTGTTTTTGTTACTGATGGGAAGGCTGGTCTATTTGATGGTATGGGAAAGTCAGTACTATTCGGAAAGAGCCACGGATTTACATGAAAGAGAAAGAAGTATTAAGGCAGACAGAGGTTTGATTTTGGACAGAAATGGTAAGGTGCTGGCCAGTAACCGCTCTGTCTGTACTGTTTCTGTTGTACATAATCAGATTACGGATCCGGAGACGGTCATAGCACAGTTGTGTAAGTATCTGGACCTATCCGAGGAATATGTGCGGAAACGGGTGGAAAAATATTCCTCCATGGAGAGGATACAAAGCAATGTGGATATTGAAATAGGAGATCAAATTCGCCGGCTGCATTTGGATGGAGTAAAAGTGGATGAGGATTATAAGAGATATTATCCTTACGGAACTCTGGCCAGTAAGGTATTAGGTTTTACCGGTAGTGATAATCAGGGGATTTTGGGTCTGGAGGTTAAATATGATGAGTATCTGCAGGGAACGCCCGGAACAATCTTGACGGTAACAGATGCCAAGGGTATGGAAGTGGAAGGTATCAGCGAAAGGCGTATTGAACCGGTCAGCGGACGTTCCCTTCAGACCAGTTTGGATATTAATATTCAGTCCTATGCTACCCAGTTGGCCTATCAGGTTATGGAGAGTAAACAGGCGGACGGTGTTTCTATTATTGTAATGAATCCCCGGAACGGGGAAATTATGGCCATGGTGGATGTGCCGGAATATGATTTGAATGACCCCTTTGCACTTCCGGCAGATACAGCGGTAGATTTGCCTGCCGGAGAACAACAGAATCTGCTCAATGGTATATGGCGTAACGCATGTATCAATGACACCTATGAGCCCGGTTCCGTTTTTAAGATTATAACTGCAGCAGCCGGGTTGGAAGAAGGAGTAGTTACATGTGATTCCCGGTTTTATTGCCCCGGCTATATTATGGTGGAAGATAGAAAAATTCGTTGTCACAAAGTGCAAGGGCATGGCTCGGAAGATTTTGTGCTAGGTACTATGAATTCCTGTAATCCGGTATTTATCAGTACCGGGTTAAAGCTTGGAGTGGACCGATATTATGATTATTTCAAGCATTTTGGCTTGTTGGAAAAGACCGGCATAGACCTGCCCGGTGAGGCCGGCACTATCATGCAAAACCCAAAAAATAT
>JAFUKK010000133.1 GCA_017473665.1 Lachnospiraceae bacterium | reverse complement strand
GTCTTGTGAATCAGAAACTGTCCCTCACATTTTTTTAAAGCATATTTTATCTGACGGACCAGTGCATCCTCAAACAAATAGCGGTTCTTTCCTTTAATACCGATTTCGGCATATTTTATCAAAAAAGCTGTAAACATGGTTTTATCCTTTCTGCAAAGTAGCGTACCTCGAAGGTGCCTTGCCCCTTCTCGGTCCCGGGCTTCGCCCTATAGCCAAGTTTCCATCTAGCACACGGAAGCATGCTTCCGATGCTTGTGGTAAACTTAGCTGCACTACTCATTACCTACGCGTAAATCTTCTTAACATGGGAATTTTATCATACAACACCTGTAAAGTATAGTCAATTTCTTCCCGGGTGGTAAATACGGAGAAACTAAAACGGATGGTGGACTCCAATACCCCCTTATCCGCTCCCATGGCCTTGAGGGTTGCAGAAGGCTGGGGCTTGTGAGAGGAGCATGCGCTACCTGCAGACACATACACTCCCGCCTCCTCTAATGTATGAAGCAACACTTCACTACGCACTCCCAGAAAAGAAGCGCTAACAATATGGCTAGCCGTACCCTCGCCGGATACATCTCCATTCAGCAATCCGTTTATCTGCACATTCTCTATTTGCAGTAACCCCCGAATAAAATATTTCTTCAGTTCCTGCAAACGCACTCTGTCTGCCTCATAATGCTCATAAAGCATCTCACAGGCTCTGGCCATACCCATGTAGCCGGGCACATTCTCTGTACCGGAGCGAAGCCCCATCTGTTGTCCCCCGCCAAAGGTAATAGGCTGGATCTTCACCTTTTCCCCTACATAAAGTACACCCACCCCCTTAGGTCCGTGAACCTTGTGGGAGCTGATACTAAGCAAATCTATATTCATTTTCCTGGGATAAATTCTGGCCTTACCAAAGCCCTGTACTGCATCCACATGAAACAGGATCCGGGGATTTATCTGCTTAATAAGACGTCCTGCCTCCTCTATGGGCTGTAGGGAACCGATTTCATTGTTGGTATGCATGATGGATACCAGGATAGTCTCCGGCGTCAAAGCATGTTCCAAATCCTCCAGACGGATGCGACCGCTTCCATCCACCGGCAAATAGGTCACCTGAAATCCCTGCTCCTCCAAATATTGCATGGTCTGCAATACCGCCGGATGCTCAATGCGGGTAGTAATCAGATGCTTGCCCATTCTGTGATTTGCCAGTGCCGTACCTATAATAGCCAGATTATCTGCCTCCGTACCACCGGAAGTAAAATAAATCTCTTTCTCCTGTACTTTTAGCAACTTCGCTATTGTCTCTTTCGCCCGGCGTACCTGTTTCTCTGCATCCACGCCCTTCATATGCAAACTGGAAGGATTACCATAATCCTCACACATGATTTGCTTCATTACATCAGCTACCTCAGGGAACACCCTGGTAGTAGCGGAATTATCCAAATATACTTCCATTCCCAATGCTCCTTTTCTTCAAGGCATCTGTATCTGCTCTCTGCCCTTTCCTATATCCTATGCAAAGAACGCCTGCCCCGTCACCCTTTTCTGATGTTTTCCCGCAATCTTCTGCAGTTTATGACATCAGTCTTCTAATCGGTACATAAGCCAGGACAACACCGTAAGACCTGCTGTCTCAGTACGGAGAATCCGCTTGCCCAGCGTAACCGGACGAATCCCCTGCTCCAGTGCCAGCTGAATCTCACTTTCCTCAAAACCACCCTCCGGGCCGATAAAAACAGCAATATCCTGTCCCGGCGCCACTGCCTCTATCAGTTCGCGGGTTTGGTCCATCCCTTCAGCTAATTCGTAAGGAATCAGACGCACCTGCATATCCGCCGCTTGCTTTACTGCTTCTTTAAAGCTCATAACAGAAGCCACCTGAGGGATGATTCCCCGCTTGCTCTGCTTGGCTGCCGCTTCTGCAATGCCCTGCCAACGCTGAACCTTGGATGCGGCCTTTTTGTCATCCAGCTTTACCACCGCCCGCTTAGTAGCCACAGGAATTACCTGATGTACTCCCAGCTCCACGGCTTTCTGGATAATCAATTCCATCTTGTCCGCCTTAGGCAGGCCTTGAAACAGATAAATGCGGGAAGGAAGCTCTACTCCATCCTCTTTCACAAAGCGCAGTTCACAAACCACGCTGTCCTCATTTAACTCCAGAATACCGCAGCGATATTCTCTACCGTCAATGCCATTGCTTACTGCAATCTCCTCGCCCACGCGCATCCGCAGTACATTTTTAATATGATTCACATCCGGGCCCTCTATGAGCACTCTCTTTTCCTTCTCATGAATCTGAGAGGGGTCTACAAAAAATTGGTACATATTTTTTCCTCGTGCAATATTTTTGCTTTCAATCCGTGAAGAATGCTAAAGCATTCTTCCGTAGAAAACATAGTAATTCTAAGACTGCAGGCAAATTCATTTACTGCAGTCTTAGAGTTACTTTTTCTGCTTTCTGCTTGTTACACTGACCCATTCGCCCTGATAGGTTACTTCCAGCACTTCCAGTCCTGCAGCCTTTACAGCCTCTACTACTGTCTGTTCCTTGTCATCAATAATACCGGAGGTAATATAGATACCGCCGGGCTTTAACTGGTTTACAATCACAGGTGTCAGAGGCACCAGCACATCTGCCAGGATATTAGCTACTACGATATCGTAACACTCATATCCCACCTTGTCCTGAATCTCTTTATCTGTGATGATATTACCAATCATCATGTCAAAATCCTTCACATCAATACCGTTGGCTGCGCAGTTCTGTGCCACAGCCTCCACCGCACAGATATCCAAATCCGTACCCACCGCATGCTTGGCACCAAACATTAAGGATAAAATGGCCAGAATACCGCTACCGGTACCCACATCCAAAAGCTCCGTCTCAGGAGTGATGTATTTGCGCAACTGACGGATGCACAGCTGGGTGGTCTCATGCATACCGGTACCAAAGGCAGTACCCGGATCAATATGCAGTACCATCTTGTCATTATCCTTTGGCTGTATATCCTCCCAGGAAGGAATCACCAGAATATCATCTATATAGAACTGATGGAAATACTGCTTCCAGTTATTAATCCAGTCAATATCCTCGGTCTCGTCCACTGTCACGGTGCCTTCACCGATTTCCATAAAGAAACGCAGCTCCTCCAGCTCATTTTTGATATTCTGAAGTACTGTCTCACTGTCCGTCACTTCTTCCTGCAGGGTCAAACTGCCATCCTCATTTTTCTCTACAAAAAAATTCAGATAAGCAATACCGTCATCTTCGGGTCCATCGGGCAGGATGTCCACAAACATCTGCTCCTTCTCCAGGGCAGTAAGGGGAATCTTATCCTCAATCTGGGCCCCCTCCAGACCAATATCATAAAGGGTACTGATAATAATATCTTCCGCTTCTGTAATTGTTTTTATCCTAAATTTCACCCATTTCATCTTGTATGGTTCCTCTCTTTCCACCGACCCATGCTTTCCTTTTCACCGTATATTTTGGTCGCTTTACCGGCTTCGGGCCACAACATTTCCATTATCTTTCATCTTACTAGTTTGCAAAAAATAAGTCAATGAACAAAAACGCCGAAAGCATGGGTTATTTCTGCTTTCGGCGCATCATTTTGCTACTATGTTGTTAAAATTTATTTCCAAAACTTTTTCTTTTAACCGTCTTTGCCATCCTTGGGCTCATCCTCGGCATTATCATTCTGGGCATTTTTTACGGTATTTAATGAGTTGTCGGTAGCTTCGTCAAACTTGCGCAGCAATTCCTTTGCCTCATTACTCAGCTTATCAGGCACCTGTACCACCAAAGTCACATAATGGTCACCACGTACATCCTTGGCACGCAGAGAAGGTACACCCTTACCCTTGAGACGTACCTTGGTGTCCGTCTGAGTACCGGGACGCACATCATAAATCACCTTGCCATCTACGGTATCAATGAAAATCTCGCCACCCAGTGCTGCTACCGCAAAGGATACGGGCACAGTGGAATAGATATTGGTCTCGTTTCTCTGGAAAATAGGATGACGGCCTACGATTACCTCTACCAGCACGTCACCTCTGGGGCCGCCATTGGTACCGGGCTCACCCAGTCCGGGCATACGCTTGGACTGACCATTATCAATACCCGCAGGAATATCCACGGAATATCTCTTTCGCATGGGGATGTATCCGGTTCCGCGACAGTCGGCACATTTCTCCTTAATCACCTTACCGGTACCCTGACAGTCCGGACAAGCCTGTACATTACGTACCGTACCGAAGAAGGACTGCTGGGTAAATACCACCTGACCCTTACCGCCGCATTTGCTACAGGTCTCAGGCTGGGTCCCTGCCTTGGCACCGCTACCATTACAGGTCTTACAGGTCTCCTTTACGGTCAAATCGATCTCCTTGGTACAGCCAAATACTGCCTCCTCAAAGGTAATATGCACACTGGTACGCAGATTAGCCCCCTTCATAGGGCCATTGTTTGCTCTGCCACCGGTACGGCCTCTGCTACCGAAAATATCTCCAAATCCAAATAAATCATTGAAAATATCACTAAAATCGGCACCATTGAAATCAAATCCGCCGGCTCCGTCACCAGCACCATTACTGAAAGCCGCATGACCAAACTGATCATACTGACGCTTCTTTTCAGGGTCACTTAATACTGCATAAGCCTCGGAAGCCTCTTTAAACTTCTTTTCAGCCTCCTGATCTCCGGGATTTACATCCGGATGGTATTTTTTTGCCAGAACACGATATGCTTTTTTAATCGCCGCATCGTCTGCGTTTTTATCAACGCCCAGGACTTCATAATAGTCTCGCTTCTGCTCTGCCATAATATTTCAAACCTTTCGTTACAATATATCTCGTTGAAGAACACTTTAGACATCTCCGGGTAAGTGCATCATCATTTGCAGCCGCCGGAAGAACGCTCTGCGTTCTTCTAGCGAGTGCATAGTCTATCTTGGTTCGCGGGGAGAATGCCTTTCGGCATTCTCCCAACGAAAACATAGTACTTCTTAGCCAGCGTACTGGCGAATTTCTTCGCCAGCTGGCTTAGAAGTACTTTTTCGTTTTTATACCTCGCGGAAATCTCCGTCAATAATATCATCCTCAGCACCTGCATCAGTAGCTGCACCACCCATATCAGGGCCTGCTGCACCTGCTGCCTCACCGGCCTGCTGTGCCTGCTGCATGCTCTCGTACATCTTGGTGAACAGGGACTGTGCACTGTTTGTCAGCTTTTCCTTAGCCGCCTTCAGCTCATCCAAGTCGCTGTCGCTCATTTCCTGATCCTTGGTTCTCTCCAGGATAGCCTTTACAGCATCCACATCAGCCTGTACCTGAGCCTTGTCGCTCTCACTGATCTTGTCGCCTACTTCGTTCATAGCCTTCTCGGTCTGGAATACAAATGCATCTGCATCGTTTCTAGCCTCAACAGCTTCCTTACGCTTCTTATCCTGTGCCTCGAACTCAGCAGCTTCCTTTACTGCCTTATCGATTTCATCGTCGCTCATATTGGAGCCTGCGGTGATAGTGATGTGCTGTTCCTTACCGGTACCCAGATCCTTAGCAGATACATTTACGATACCATTAGCATCGATGTCAAAGGTAACCTCGATCTGAGGGATTCCTCTGGGTGCGGGAGGGATACCATCCAGTCTGAACTGTCCAAGAGACTTGTTGTCCTTGGCAAACTGTCTTTCACCCTGTACTACATTGATATCTACTGCAGTCTGGTTGTCAGCTGCAGTGGAGAATACCTGGCTCTTCTTGGTAGGGATAGTAGTATTTCTCTCAATCAGTCTGGTAGCTACACCACCCATGGTCTCGATGGACAGAGACAGGGGAGTTACGTCCAGTAACAGGATATCGCCTGCGCCTGCATCGCCTGCCAGCTTACCACCCTGGATGGAAGCACCAATTGCTACACACTCATCAGGGTTCAGAGACTTGGAAGGCTCCTTACCGGTAATCTGTCTTACCTTATCCTGTACTGCAGGAATACGGGTGGAACCACCTACCAGCAATACCTGACCTAAGTCAGCGTTGGTCAGACCTGCATCCTTCATAGCATTCTGTACGGGGATAGCAGTTCTCTCTACCAGGTCATGGGTTAATTCATCAAATTTTGCACGGGTCAGATTCACATCAAAGTGCTTGGGACCCTCTGCAGTTGCGGTAAGGAAAGGAAGGTTGATATTGGTGGTCATTGCGCTGGACAATTCCTTCTTTGCCTTCTCAGCAGCTTCCTTCAATCTCTGCATAGCCATCTTATCGCCGGATAAATCTACGCCTTCAGCACTCTTGAACTCGCTAACCATCCAGTCAATAATCTTATTATCAAAATCATCACCACCCAGACGGGTATCGCCGTTGGTGGATAATACTTCGATGACACCGTCACCGATTTCAATAATGGATACGTCGAAGGTACCACCTCCTAAATCGTATACCATAATCTTCTGCTCTTTTTCATTGTCCAGACCGTATGCCAGTGCTGCAGCGGTAGGCTCGTTGATGATACGCTTTACTTCCAGACCTGCAATCTTACCTGCATCCTTGGTAGCCTGACGCTGTGCGTCATTGAAATATGCGGGAACAGTGATAACTGCCTCGGTCACCTTCTCGCCCAGATAACTCTCTGCATCAGCCTTTAATTTCTGCAAAATCATTGCAGAAATCTGCTGAGGGGAGTACTTCTTGTCATCGATGGTGCGTCCTCTGTCAGTACCCATATCTCTCTTGATTGATGCGATGGTCTTGTCAGCGTTGGTTACTGCCTGACGCTTTGCGGGCTCACCTACTAATCTCTCACCGGTTTTGGTGAATGCTACTACGGAAGGGGTGGTTCTTGCGCCTTCTGCGTTTGCAATAACGGTGGGCTTACCACCTTCCATTACAGCTACACAGCTGTTGGTTGTACCTAAGTCAATACCAATAATCTTACTCATTTTCTTCTCCTCCTATAAATTATAGATAAACAACTAGATTGTTACTGAAACCATACTATGTCTGACTACCGAATCACGGTATGTGTAACCTTTTAATAATTCCTGTGCCACAACGCCGGACTCGTATTCATCACTCTCAGTCTGCATTACTGCGTTGTGCAGGTTGGGATCAAATTCACATCCCACTGCCTCAATGGGCTTTACTTCCAGCTTTTCAAGCTCTGTCATCAGCTGCTTGTAAACCTTTCTCATACCGTCCACAAAGGCGTCATTCTCATCCTCAGGATCTACTGTAGCAAATCCTCTTTCAAAATTGTCCACCACCGGAAGTATCTTCTCAATAATACTCTTGGCTCCGGTTTCAAACATGGCCTGCTTTTCCTTCTCCGTTCTCTTACGGAAATTCTCAAATTCAGCCAT
>JAFUKK010000132.1 GCA_017473665.1 Lachnospiraceae bacterium | reverse complement strand
TCAGTACTAAATTAGACGTAAAAGGACAAAAAAGTAAAGTATTGTGTTATAATAAATGGTAGTATGTATAAATAGGTACGCAGGAAAAGAGGGGGACTTATGAGAAAGTTAAGGAAACGAGGTTACGTATTTACTTTAATCAGTATTATTGTTGCACTTTTTGTGATGGTGGCTTATAACTACGCAATCTTTAAATCCAATATGACTCATCATATGGAGGATATTGGTTCCAGTAATCTGGCGCAGATTACAGAAGAATTGGAAGCTTATCTGGATACAGGAAAGAATGCGGTACAGACCACTGCAGTTGCTGTGGAATATATGATGAATAATGGTGCAACAGCACAAGAAATCGAAGATTTTCTTGTGTTTGAATCCAAACGCTATACGGAAGAAATCGACCCGAATTTCACAGGTATATACGGTCTTTTTAATAGAACATATATCGATGGAATCGGCTGGGTGCCGGATGAGGATTATGATCCCAAAACCAGAGACTGGTATATCGTAGCTTCCCGGGCCAACGGCGAGCCTGCCATTGTGTCACCGTATCTGGATGCACAAACCAATACGGTTATGGTTTCCGTCAGTCAGATGCTCCCGGATGGAGAAAGTGTACTTTCCTTGGACATTACGATGGATCGTATTCAGGAGATTACGGAGGCGATTAATCTCCATGATATTGGGTATGGATTTGTAATTGATCAAAAGGGGTTGGTGGTTGCTCATAATGATTTGGAGGAAAAAGGTAAAAATTACCTGGCCGAAGATTCCCAATTAAAAGAGTTGGTGAATAAAGTCTATGAACAGGAGAGTACTTATTTTCAGATTGACTTGGACGGGGAGACCATGTCCGTCTTTTCAGATACGGTAATGGATGATTGGAATGTTGTTATGGTTGTAAATAGAGAAGCTCTTTTTGCAGATGCACGGACCATATTGACGCGAAATATTCTTATTTGCGGTGCAATTTCTGTACTTATTATTGTGTTTTTTATTATCACTTTTATTCATTCCAGTCAATCTTTAGAGCGAGAGTTGGACAGTAATCGCAAAATTGAAGAGATGAATCGGAAAATCATTCGTGCGCTGGTTCGCACCATTGATGCAAAGGACCGTTATACCAATGGTCATTCTTTGCGTGTAGCTGAATATTCCAAGGAAATTGCAAGACGCATGAAGAAGAGTGAAAAGGAGCAGGAAAAAATATATTATGCAGGATTATTACATGATGTGGGTAAAATCCGTGTGCCCGGTACTGTCATCAATAAACCCGGTAAACTGACTGACGAAGAGTATGAGCAGATTAAGATACATCCTGTCACCAGTTATTATATTTTGAAGGACATCTATGATGACAAGTCCATTGCCTTGGGCGCAAAGTTCCATCACGAACGTTTTGATGGCAAAGGCTATCCCAATGGTTTGATGGGGGATAATATTCCTGAAATTGCGCGTATCATTGGTGTGGCAGATACCTACGATGCTATGGCAAGTAATAGAAGTTATCGTGCGGCATTGCCCCAGGATGTGATTCGTTCTGAAATCGAAAAAGGAAAGGGAACACAGTTTGATCCCAAGGTTGCAGATATTATGTTACAAATGATAGATGAAGATAAGTCTTATACCATGAAAGAATCCAAATCTCTTCAGAAACGTGTATTGGTGGTAGATGATGAACCAATGAATGTGAAAATGATTGAGATTATCATGAAGGATGAACCCATGTATGAGATCGTAAGTGCCAATAGTGGTATGCGTGCTTTGGAAATTCTGACAGAACAGGATATTAATCTTATATTGCTGGATGTGTTAATGCCGGAGATGGATGGTTTTGAAACTTTGACCCGTATCAAGGAGAAATACGATATCCCGGTGGTGTTCATGACCGGAGACAAGAACATTGAGACATTGGAAAAAGCAGCCCAGCACGGCGTGGACGATTATCTTACCAAACCCTTCCTGCCATTGGCTTTGAAGGAGATTATGCATAGTATATCAAGCTGATTGCATGATAATGCTTATGAATCAGAAAGGATTAACCAGTGAAGAAAATTACTATAATTTCAGTTATTGTTCTACTAATCATTATCATCGGAATGCTTGCAATGCATGGTAACGAAAAGAATACGGAAGTAACAAAAGAGGTAACTAAAGTAGGGTTTCTATATAACGGGACCATTGACGACAAAGGGTGGGGTCAGTCTCACTATGAAGGCATTAATAAGACCGCCGATGAACTGAATTTGAAAGTCCTGTACAAAGAAAACGTACCCTTTGATGATTCTTGTGTTACCACTATGCAGAAAATGATTGATGATGGCTGTGAAATTATTATCTGTAATTCTTTTGATTACGGAGAATATATTAAGAAGGTGGCAGCGGACAATCCCGCTATCACATTTTTGCATGCAACAGGAGTAGAAAATGGCAAAAACGTAGCCACTTTCTTTGGAAGAATCTATCAGATGCGTTATTTATGCGGTGTTGTAGCAGGATTGCAGACGGAAAGCAATGCCATTGGATATGTGGCTGCCTTTCCCATAGATGATGTTAATCGTGTGATTAACTCATTTACCTTGGGAGTACACTCCGTGAATCCGGATGCTGTGGTGAATGTATATTGGAGTGAATCATGGACAGATGAGGATGCTAATACAATCGCAGCCAATAAATTAATTGATGAATACGGGGTGGATGTGCTTACCATGCATTGTGATACGACTGCGCCCTTGGATGTGGCAGAAAGTAGGGGAATATGGTCGGTTGGTTATAATATGGATAATAGCAGGGAGTATCCCAACAGTTATCTAACGGCAGCTATATGGCATTG
>JAFUKK010000012.1 GCA_017473665.1 Lachnospiraceae bacterium | reverse complement strand
TTAGAGAATCTAATCTGGACTGTGGTAAATAAACTACCGGGCAAGAGGCGTATCAATCAGGTTACCATGGGACTTTTGTTTATGCAATTGACCAATTATCTGGACCGGATGGAATCCGATGACAGCAGTGGCAGACAACAGTTGATACTTAAGGTGTTACGCTATGTGGAAAATCATTATGGAGACGGGGAATTGACGGATTTGGCCGACCAGCTGCATTATGATGTATATTGGTTGTCCAAAGAAATAAAAAAACGTACCGGGATGAATTATACGGAGCTGGTACAAAACAGAAGACTCAGTCAGGCCACGTTCCTATTAAGTACCACCACTTTGGCAGTGGCAGAGATTGCGCAGGCTGTGGGATATGATAATATCAGCTATTTTCATCGGTTGTTTCGCAAGAAATACGGGATGTCACCCCGTGATTATCGGATAAACAAAAGATAGAAAGGTAGGACAGAACTATGAAATTTGGTAACGGATGTTGGTTACAACAGGAAGGGACAGAATGTTTTCCTGCGTCACAGGTTTATTTTGTAAAGCAGGAACCGTCGAAGGTGACTCTGTGTATGCCCACCCACTATATTAATCACCGGGGGGATACCTTGGGTGGTGTGAATCTGACCATGGAGATATCCGCTCCCTACGAAGAAGTATTGCAGGTGCGGGTACAGCATTATATGGGGATACTGGATCGTTCTCCCAAGTTTGAACTGGAGCCCATGCAGCAGGGATTATTACAGGTAGAAGAACAGGATGATTTGCTCATCGTGCGTAATGGCAGCTTACATATGGAGATTGGTAAGGGGAATGCTGATTTCGTATTTTATCGTAGTCTTCCTGATGGTAGCCGTGAAAAACTGACTGCCAGCAGTGGACGTGATCTGGCATATATGAAGACTGCCTATAAGGGGCTTGCCTATGAAAAGGATACTGCAGATGCCTACATGCGTCAGCAGCTGGGCTTATCCGTGGGTGAATTGGTATACGGACTGGGTGAGCGTTTTGGAGCTTTTGTAAAGAACGGACAGAGCGTGGAACTGTGGAATGAGGACGGCGGTACTTCTACTGATTTATCCTATAAAAATATACCCTTTTATTTGTCCAATAAGGGTTACGGTATTTTCGTAAATCATCCGGACAAGGTATCCTTTGAAGTGGGGACCGAGCAAGTGAATAAGGTAGCCATTGCAGTACCCGGAGAATGGATTGAATATTTTGTGATTAACGGACCTACCATGAAGGAGGCGCTGTCCCGTTATACCGGTATCACCGGCAGACCGGCCCTGCCCCCTGCATGGACCTTTGGACTTTGGTTGTCCACTTCCTTTACCACCAATTATGATGAGCAGACGGTAAACAGTTTTGTGGATGGTATGCTGGAGAGAAAGATTCCTCTTTCCGTATTTCATTTTGACTGCTTTTGGATGAAGGATTTTGCCTGGTGTGATTTCAAATGGGATGAGAGAGTGTTCCCGGATCCGGTGGGAATGCTGAAACGTTTAAAGGAAAAGGGACTGAAAATCTGTGTATGGATTAACAGCTATATCGGTCAGGAGTCCGTGCTGTTTCAAGAAGGCATGGAGAAGGGGTATTTCCTAAAGCGTCCTAATGGGGATGTATGGCAATGGGATATGTGGCAGCCCGGCATGGCTATTGTAGATTTTACCAATCCGGCGGCTAAGAAATGGTATCAGGATAAATTGGCAGCACTATTGGATATGGGTGTGGATTGTTTTAAGACGGATTTTGGCGAGCGTATTCCTACCAATGTGGTATATTATGATGGTTCTGACCCGGAAAAAATGCATAATTACTATACCTATCTGTACAATCAAGCGGTATTTGAAGTATTAAAGGAAAAGCGGGGAGAGCAGGAGGCAGTGCTTTTTGCCCGTTCTGCCACTGCAGGGGGCCAGAAATTTCCCGTTCATTGGGGCGGTGACTGTTGGTCCGACTATGAATCTATGGAGCAGAGCCTGCGGGGCGGTTTGTCATTGACCAGTTCCGGATTTGGTTTCTGGAGTCATGATATCGGTGGTTTTGAGAGCAAGTCCACCGCAGATGTGTACAAGAGATGGTGTGCCTTTGGATTGCTATCCTCCCATTCCAGATTGCATGGCTCCTCTTCCTATCGTGTGCCTTGGAATTATGATGAGGAGGCAGTGGAGGTATTACGGTTCTTTACCAATTTGAAGGCCCGTTTGATGCCTTATTTGTACCGTAATGCTATTGAGACCTCCCGGACCGGTATTCCTATGATGCGCAGTATGGTGCTGGAATTTAACGGAGACCGGAATTGTGATTATCTGGCATCCCAGTATATGTTGGGCGACAGCCTATTGGTAGCACCGGTTTTGAATGATAAGGGCATGGCCCAGTATTATTTGCCGGAGGGTCGCTGGACCAATTATCTTACAGGAGAAGTGCGGGAAGGTGGCCGGTGGTACCGGGAATATCATGATTATCTGAGCATTCCTTTGTATGTGCGGGAAAACAGTATCCTGGCAGTACAGCCGGATGCAGAAACTGCAGTATATGATTATGCCAAGGATGTGGTGCTGGAGGTGTATGAGCTACAGGACGGAGCGACTGCAGAGACCTGTGTATACAGCCCGGAGCAGGAATGTGAGCTGAAGGTGAAGGTGAGTCGTCAGGGCAAACAGTATCACATTGTGAGAGAAGGACAGGTACCCTGCAAGATACATATCTGCAACAGAGATATGGGTACATTTGTGCTTGGGACCGGTACTGTAGAACAGGATGGATATGTGCAATTATCCGAAAACTGTAATCTTGCTGTAGTTGTGGAAAAATAATCAGGAGAACAAAACAGAATTTTATAGTGGCAAATAAGGACACTTTTTTACACAAAAGGTGTCCTTTTTTTGTGCCCGGAAAAGAAGTATGCTGTAAAAGGAGTAATGATTAAGGGTGTAGAACGGGAAGGGGTTTTTTATGCCTAAATATTATTTAGCAATAGATATAGGGGCCTCCGGCGGCCGTCACATATTGGGGTATATGGAGAAGGGGCGTTTAAAGCTGGAGGAAGTATATCGGTTCCCCAATGGAATGGTGGAGCAGGATGGACAGCTGGTTTGGAATACAGACCAGCTTTTTATTGAGATTTTAAGAGGAATGAAGCGGTGTAAGGATCTGGGTAAGATTCCGGAAAGTGTAGGGATTGATACCTGGGCGGTGGATTTTTGTCTATTGGACGGACAGGGACGGAGATTGGGAGAGGCGGTGGCCTACCGGGATGCCCGTACCCAAGGGATGGATCGGCTGGTGTATGACTATATTTCAGAAGAGGATTTGTATGCCCGTACCGGTATCCAGAAACAACCCTTTAATACCATCTATCAGTTGATGGCGGTGAAAAAACAGTGCCCTGAGATGCTGGAGCGGGCAGAGAAGCTGCTTTTGATACCGGATTATTTGCATTATCTGCTTACGGGCAGGTGTACCACGGAGTATACCAATGCTACTACTACCCAGCTGATAAATCCGCAAACAAAGGATTGGGATTGGGAGTTGATTGATCGTTTGGAATATCCCCGCAAGATTTTTTTGCCCCTGATTCAGCCGGGAACAAACATAGGAAAGTTGACAGAAGATGTAAGCCGCCAGGTGGGTTATGAATGTCAGGTGGTAGTACCGGCTACCCATGATACTGCATCGGCAGTAATGGCAGTACCGGCAGAGGATGATTTTGCTATGTATATCAGTTCCGGTACCTGGTCTCTGATGGGAACGGAATTGGAACAGGCTGATTGCAGTATGGAAAGCAGATTACATAATCTCACTAATGAGGGCGGATATGATTATCGCTACAGATATTTGAAAAATATAATGGGACTGTGGATGATCCAGTCTGTCAGAAAGGAATTAAACAGGGATTTGGACTATGATACTATCTGTCACATGGCTATGAAATGCAGCATTGAATCCACTGTGGATTGTAATGACAGTCGTTTCCTGTCCCCGGAAAATATGACCGATGAGATTCAGGCAGCCTGTCGTGAACAGGGCTTACAGGTCCCGATAGGTATCGGACAGATGGCGGCGGTCATCTATCGTAGTCTGGCCAAGTGTTACAGAGATACCCTTCATGAGATAGAGCAGCTCACCGGCAGGACATACCGGTGCATTCATGTGGTAGGGGGTGGTTCCAACGCAGATTTTCTGAACCGGCTGACAGCCAGGGAGGCCGGGATACCGGTATTGGCGGGACCGGGAGAGGCTACAGCCATCGGTAATCTGTGTGCCCAGATGATAGGGGGCGGTGAATTGGCGGATTTGGCGGCAGCCAGAGAGTGTATCAGGGAATCCTTTGCCCTTGAGAAATTTTTACCTTAATGTGAAAGGAGAATCAGAATGAATCAGGAATATAGATTGGCTAGAGAGAAATATGCGCAACTGGGTGTTGACACGGATGCAGCCATTGCATGTTTAAAAAAGATACCGGTATCCCTCCATTGCTGGCAAGGAGATGATGTGACCGGTTTTGACCATGAGGGTCCTCTGACCGGAGGCATTCAGACCACAGGTAACTATCCGGGTAAGGCTACCACTCCGGAGCAGCTAATGCAGGATATGGATAAAGCACTGCAGCTGATGCCGGGGAAAAAGAAATTAAATCTGCATGCCTCCTATGCAATTTTTGATAAAGGGGAATTTGCAGACAGGAATGCACTGGAACCCAAGCATTTTGCTAAGTGGGTGGAGTTTGCCAAGGAAAGAGGAATGGGCATTGATTTCAATCCCACCTATTTTTCCCATGATAAGGTAAAGGATGGCCTGACCCTGACCAGTCCCAATGAGGAAATACGTACTTTTTGGATAGATCATGGTAAGGCGTGTCTACGAATTGCAGAATATTTTGCCAAAGAGACAGGAGTACCCTGTGTCATGAATATCTGGATCGG
>JAFUKK010000131.1 GCA_017473665.1 Lachnospiraceae bacterium | reverse complement strand
CACTGCCAGCAAACATACTACAAATAAAACCAAATAGACAATAAGCCTAAACAGCCTTCCCTCCAACTGTGCCTTCCGGGCAAAATCCAACTCCAGTCTCTCTCCCAGTCCCTTACGACAGCAGGCAAGGAGTAGTATCACCACCAGGGATACTGCCGTATAAGGCAACATCAGCGAGAGAAATTCCCCCATACCCAAACCTGCTTTTCCATACAAATACAGATTCTGTGGATTTCCGATGGGAGTCAGCATACTGCCCAGATTGGCTGCAATAGTCTGCAATACCACAATGGGAATCAACTGACGGCTACGTACCCTTTGGTCCAGCATCTCCAATACTGTAAAGGTAAACGGCACAAAGGTAATCAATGCTACATCATTGGTAATAAGCATACTGAAAAAAAAGCACAGCAACACCAATATCCCTACAATCCCCCTCAAGGTCTTTACCTTTGTCAGCAATTGTTGTGCAATGATACGAAAGAGTCCCATGCCTTGCAATCCCGCCATGACACACATGAGACAAAGCAATATACCCAAGGTACGGAAATCTATGTAATCCACATACTGCTTATCCGGCAGTACCACAAAGGCAGATATCACCGCCAGCACCGTAGCAACACACAGTACCACTTCTTTTTTCACAAATTCTTTTATTTTCATATTTTCTCCATTCCCGTAAATAGAAATACCCTATTTCCTGAAAACCTTCTACCAAGTTATTTTCATAAGAATATTTTTACCTAAAAAACGAAATCATAATAGCACAAATAATAGCAATAGAAAAGAGTTATTCTTTGCAGATTCATCAAGAAAAGAGAGCAAGCCAATGAAATTAAGTACAAATCTTCAAGAAAATATCGCCACTTTAAAGGAGCTGCTACCCATCGGTACCAGTTTTGATTTTATTACCAGAGATTTGGTCCTGGGCGGAAAAAATGCCTATTGGGTAGGTATCAATGGTATGTGCAATGTGGAACTGCTCCACCAGGCCCTATCCAATCTGCAGGACCCCTACTTTATGAATCGCTACTCCATCTCGGACATTGCTGATTTCATGCACCGTAAAATGGGGCATGCGCAAATTATGCTTACGGATGATTTTACAGTCATTCAAAAAAATCTGCTCAGTGGACCTACCCTGTTGATGATAGATGGTTTAGAAAGAGCCCTGGTAATCGACATGCGTATTTATCCCCAGCGTGGTATCCAGGAACCGGAAATCGAAAAGGTCACCCGGGGCTCTCGGGATGGTTTCAATGAAACCTTGCTGACCGGTACCAATCTGCTACGGCGCAGGGTTCGCTCTCCCCAGCTGATTTTTGAGATGCATTCCGTGGGTACCAGTAGCCAGACAGATGTGGCACTGGCCTATATCGGCGACCGGGTAAACAAACAACTGCTGGAGAAAGTAATTAACCACATAGACTCCTTGCATGTGACATCACTGACTATGGGCAGCAGTAGTCTTCAAGAGTTACTAATTAAAAAGCATTGGTGGAACCCCCTACCCAGTATACAAATGACAGAACGGCCTGATGTGGCAGCCAGCTATTTGGAGGAAGGGCATATACTGATTATCGTGGATAATTCCCCTATGGTACTGATACTGCCCTGCACCATTTTCCAATTTACCCAATGCCCGGAAGACTATCATAAAACACCACTGGTAGGAACTTATTTCCGATTACTTCGTTTCCTGTGTATCCCCATTAATACCCTGTTATTGCCGGTATTTTTGTTGATTACCACCCAGTATCCGGAATTATCTGCCCGGTTAAACCTGCTGCCGGAACAGACTCCCTCTAAAATACAACTGATTGTATACTGTATTGCCATCGAAATATTCCTGGATTTGTTCCGGTACTCCACTTCCATGAGGGGAGACCGTTTCTCCGGTCCCTTATCCATTGTGGGTGGTCTTATCATTGGTGAGATTGCTACCAATCTAAACTGGGCCAGCCCGGAAGTACTATTTTACGGTGCTGTCACACTGCTCACCAGCCTGACCATATCCAGTATGGAACTGGGTGACGGCCTGCGGATATATCGATACTTTATCCTGCTTGGCACTGCCCTTCTGGGTGTCTGGGGCTTCTGGGGCGCAATCGTACTGACGCTGCTCTCCATGGCCACTACGCCCACCTTCGGTGGTATGAGCTATTTTTGGCCGCTGCTTCCCTTTAACTGGCAGGCTCTACGGACATTACTATTCCGGTACCCTACCTACACTGCACAGCCCAGTCGGGTCTGGAATCGGGGAAAGCCACATTCCGACCAAAAATAAATTTAAAAAAAGGAATATCCTCGAAACAAATGCAGATACTAAGATAGGAGGTGATAAACAATGAGTAATCAGAATTCCGAAAAAATGCGTCAGAATAAGAATCAGAACGAGAACAACAGCTTCTCTAATCAGCACAATTCCAACAACAAGAATCAGGCTCGCAACGATAAGAAGGACAGTATGAAGTCTTCTAACCAGAACAAATAAGAGCGTACTGAAAAAAACTTGTACCAAAAAAGACCCGCGCCATGAATCCATTCTCTTATAGAATGAGACTCCTGGCGCGGGTCTTTACATGTTATGATTACATAGCCGGGTCAAAAGAAACACATTTTTTGCCTTGATAAACGAGCTTTCCATAACAGCCTTCCTGCCAGGCATCGTATTGTATTACATCTGCCTGCAGCTCCAGTTGCCTGTACTGTTCATCACGAAATACCATCACATAATCGGGCAATCCGTCGGATACTTCAATCCGTTTTTTATGTAATAAAGTCACTGTTTTTGTCTTGGCAAAAATCCGAGCTTTTTTTAAATGTTTGTTTATAAACTCCGCACTCCAACCTATTATGACCACTACTGCCCCCAGTAACATAACAGCCATAAAAATCAAGGTCAGGTCTATCGCCAGTTCCATACTCCCCTTACTCCCTTCCTTACTCTCTTACAAATAGCACACCGATGGTATTGGCACCGCAGTTACTGGAAATGGTGGCAGATGCTCTGGACACAATCACTTCCTCAAACTGACATCTTTCCAAAGCGGTATTTTTGGCCCTGGCAATCATTTTTACGGTACAATCGGAATGGGTAACAAATAGCCGTCTCTTATCAATCTTGTCCGCGTTTTTCAATTCCTTACGGACATATTTTACCACAGCCTTTTTGTAGCTACCGATTCGCACGCCCTTTAATATCATCTCACCCTTTTTCATCGCCAGGATGGGATGTATCTTCAGACCGGTACAAAGATTTTTTACCAGCTTGCTCACTCTTCTGTTGCGGTAAAGATAATCTGCATTTTCTGCAATAAAGCTGGTAGACACCTTATTCCTCATGTGAGTAAGAGTCTCTACTATTTCTTCGTAACCATTGCCTTCCTTTACCATTTCTGCGGCTTTAATTACCAGATGGGCTATGCCGGTAGAGAGATGCCCGGAATCAAATACATGAACCTTTCCGCTGAATCTCTCAGATGCCAAAGTAGCATATTCCATGGACTTACTAAGAGAATTGGCGATGGCTATATGCAAAATCTCATCGTAATTCTCCAGTACGCCTGCAAAGAAATCCTCGTATTCCATGGGCTTAGGTGCATTAGTGGAAATATACTGGCCGCCGTTTTCAAAGTATTCAATGATATTACCGGCAGTGATTTCATCCATGTCCTTAAAGGTCCCTCTATCCGTATGGATATAAAA
Organism: Lachnospiraceae bacterium; assembly: GCA_017473665.1. Classification (GTDB taxonomy): domain Bacteria; phylum Bacillota; class Clostridia; order Lachnospirales; family Lachnospiraceae; genus Acetatifactor. The sequence continues at coordinate 870 of JAFUKK010000131.1, read as the reverse complement.
ATAGATAACGGGAACTCCATATTCCTCCAAAATCTTTTCCGGCAAATCACATACACAATCAGAAGTTATACATATTTTCTTTTTCATCCTAATACCCTCATTATCTCTTCTGCTGCCTTATTAGCTGCTTCCAAGGCCTGGTCATACTCAAAATCACCTGCCAGCTTCTTTACCTCTGCAAAATATTCCTTTAGGGCTGTTCCATTCAAAGAACAGGAACATAATTCCTCTGCAGCGGAAACAATGCCTTCCTCATCAAAATTGTCGCAGGCTGTTCTGATTTGCTCCATATATTCCTCAAAACTCTCCCGGTTAATCTCCCTTAACTCTCCGGGTGACGCCTCTTTGGATTCCTCGGCCCGTTTAGCGAAATAACCATTGGTCTCCAGATACTTCTCTATCTCCGCCAGCACCCTTCCGTAAAGCTGTACTACCTCTTCATGTCCATCCAGAATGGTTTGGTATTCTCCTGCTTTACCTGCCAGCTCCAGTGCCTTGGCAAGCTCGGACAAATGCTCCGCACCCACACTCAGGGAAGAGCTCTTTAACGCATGGACGCCGATTACATAATTGTGCCAATCCTGCTGTGTGAAATAGTCCTCCAACGCCCGCTTGTATTCGGGACCCTTTTCATAGTAAGAATACAGCACCTCATAATAACTGTTCTGATTATTACCGGCGTAGGTCAGTGCTTTCTCTGTATTAATCAACTGACGGAAACTATCACTCTCAACAGCTGCCACAGTATTGGTCTCTTCACTATTCGTGTCATATTTGACTGAACGGATAAGCTCCTGAGGTAGCCATGTTTTGATGACCCTGTCTAATATGGATAATTCTATGGGCTTAGCAATGAAATCATTAAAGCCT
>JAFUKK010000130.1 GCA_017473665.1 Lachnospiraceae bacterium | reverse complement strand
CGGTCCAATGACCTTCAGTCTTTGGGCTATGGGTACGCTCTCATCCACCTGCCGCCGCACCTGCCGCGCCAGACGAATCGCCAACTGGGCCGTGGACTCCTGTGAGGGACCATAACACTGCACTGCCAGCATATGAGCTGCAGGAGGGTATCCTGACAATTCCCTGTACAAACTCTCCTCCTCATAAAAGCCCTGATAATCCTGGGCCGCCGCATGGACCACCGCATAATGTTCCGGCTGATAAGTCTGTATCACCACTTCCCCGGGCCGCTGTCCCCGTCCTGCACGGCCTGCTGCCTGGGTAAGCAACTGGAAAGTACGCTCTCCTGAACGGAAATCATTGGCCCCCAGAGACAAGTCAGCTGCCAATACTCCTACCAATGTAACATTGGGAAAATCATGACCTTTTACAATCATCTGGGTACCAATGAGCACATCCGCCTCTCCGTTGGCAAAGGCAGACAATATCTTCTCATAGCTGTCCTTCTGCTTGGTAGTATCCCCATCCATTCGCAGGGTACGCACTCCCGGCAATAATTCCTGCAATTTCATCTCTATCTGCTCCGTACCTGCTTTAAAGCCCATCAGGTACTTGGAGCCACACTTGGGACAATTCTCCGGCTTGTGCACAGTATATCCGCAATAATGGCACACCAGCGTACTGTTGCCATGTTGGGATAGGGACACATCACAATGGGGACATTTCATTACTTCGCCGCAGGCTCTGCAGGAAATAAAACCTGCATATCCACGGCGGTTCAAAAACAGCATGGTCTGTTCTCCCCGCTGTAGTCTATCCTGCAATAACTCCTGTAATTTACGACTAAAAATAGAACGGTTCCCTTCTCTTAATTCTTCCCGCAAATCCACCGTATAAACCCGAGGCAGCGTTCCACCGGTCAATCTTTCGGTTAATTCAAAGAGCCGGGCCTGTCCCTTTTGCGTCATATAGTAAGCTTCCATGGAAGGCGTTGCAGATCCCAGTACTACCGCCGCTCCATGCATCCGGGCCAACTCCATGGCCACTTCTCTGGCATGGTATTTGGGACTGCTTTCGCTCTTGTAGCTACTCTCGTGTTCTTCATCCATAACAATCAGGCCAATGTTGGGAAAGGGTGTAAATAGAGCAGATCTGGGGCCGATGATTACATCTATCTCCCCCTTTCTTGCTCTTTCACATTGATCATATTTCTCACCCGGGGACAGCGTAGAATTCATCACACTGACCCGGTCCCCGAAACGCCGATAAAACCGTAGCAACGTCTGATAGGTCAGGGCAATCTCCGGAATCAGTACAATCGCCTGACGTCCCCGGGACACCACTTCCTCTACCAGTTGTAAATATACCTCCGTCTTGCCACTGCCGGTGATACCGTGAATTAAATAGGTACCCACCTTTCCCCTGTCAAGCTCCTGCATAATTTCCCGTACAATTTCATCCTGCTTTTCACTTAGGGGTACCCTATGGGACTGTGCATCTTTAAGCTTTACCGGATTACGGAAGCTCAGTTCACTAGTCACCTGCAATACATCCCCATTTTCCAGACTCCGGATGGTAGCTGCCGAAACACCCAATTTGGAAGTAATCCATTCATAGGGTATGGTTTCCTGGTCTGCCAATTCCTGTAATAGTCTGGCTTTGGCATGTTGCTTCTTACGCTGGCATTCTCCCAATAGGGAAAGTACCTGTTCCCGGTCCATCTTGCGCACAATGGTCCGGTGCTCCAACATCTTTACACTTTTTCGGGCAGGTAATACGGTCTTTAGGGCCTGTATCATGGTGCCACCGTAGTGGGACTTGATAAAAGCCGCCAGTTCTATCATGCAATCCTGGGACTCTCCCTGCCTGTCACCAATACCAAGCAATTCCTTGGTTCGGGCCGGGTCAAATTTGCACTCCTCACCCAGTCCTACCACATAGCCCTGTATCACCTTATTGCCCATACCGAAAGGGATTGCCACACGCATCCCCACCTCCACCTTATCCCGTAGGGAATCGGGCACACGGTACTGAAAGGTCTTATCCAGTTTTTCGTGGGAAATATCCACGATAATATCCGCATATAAATCTGCCATGGCAATCCTCCTTTCTACTTTGTACTTCTTCTGCAGTATCAGCCTTAGAATTACAGGCCCCCGCATTCTATTCTTTTCCCAATCAGTCCTTCTGCTTGGGAAGCTGCTATCACTCCTCCAGAATCTCCTGAATCAATACCCGTTCATCCATGGGGTACTTCACACCTTTTATCTCCTGATAATCCTCATGACCCTTACCTGCCAGTACAATGATATCTCCCGGCTGCCCAATGTTCATAGCATATCTGATGGCCTCCTTACGGTCCGGAATCTCCACATAAGCTCCCGAAGTTTTCGCCATACCGGTCTTGATATCCGCAATAATATCCATGGGCTCCTCAAATCTGGGATTGTCGGAGGTAATAATAGTCAAGTCCGCCAGCTTACCACTGATTTCACCCATCTCATAACGTCTGCTCTTAGAACGGTTACCACCACAACCAAAGAGACAAATGAGTCTGTTAGGTTCATAAACACGCAGGGTAGTCAAAAGACTTTCCAGAGACATGGCATTATGAGCGTAATCAATCAGCAGAGTGTACAAGTCGGACACCTGCACCATCTCAATACGTCCCTTTACCTTAATTTCCAACAACGCCTTTTGAATATCTGTCTCCTGAATCTTAAAGTGACGGCAAATAGCAATGGCAGTCAAAGCATTGTATACACTAAATAATCCGGGCGTCGCCACCTCTACGGAAAAATCCATCAGTCCTGATACCTTAAATGCCACCCCCAGCCGGCCGGGCTTATGTACCAGTTGTAAATCTTCTCCCCGCAGAGCACAATCCTCTCCCATACCAAAGGTCTCCAAATGGCAGGTATGACCCTGCATCACCTGCTCCAAATGAGCGTCATCCCCATTGGCAATACCTACCCGGCACTGGCGGAACAATAATCCCTTACACTGCATATATTCATCCATATCTTCATGTTCTCCGGGGCCGATATGGTCCGCCTCCAAATTCGTGAAAATACCGTAATCAAAGATAAACCCTTGGGTACGATGAAGCTTTAGTGCCTGGGAGGATACCTCCATTACCACGCAGTCCATTCCTGCTTCCACCATCTGTGCAAAATAGCATTGAATCAAATAGGACTCGGGAGTAGTATTGGCAGTTGCATATTGCTTATCTCCAAACACCACGCCAATGGTACCTATAAGCCCCACCTTGTAGCCCGCATTCTCCAAAATAGCCTTCACCATAAAAGCAGTGGTGGTCTTGCCCTTCGTACCGGTGATACCAATGACCTTCAATTTCTCTGCAGGATGCCCAAACCAGGCCGCAGAAATCCACGCCAAGGCATAACGGCTATCCTGTACCCGAATGATTGTGACATCCTCAGCTGATACAATATGTTCAGTTCCACCTATAGCATCCGCCACCATGATTTCTTCTTTCAGGCTCACCTGATGCTCTACCACCAGCACCCGTGCCCCCTTTTCTACCACCTGTGCTGCATAATCATGTCCGTCAAAATTCACACCTGAGAGGCACACAAATAATGCACCCTCCTGCATCTCCTTTCGGGAATCCAGGCAAACCTCTGTCACTTCCTTATCCAAGGTGCCCTGCAAGCACTCATATTTAAGTCCCTGTAATAACTCTACTAATCTCATTTCACTACCTCCCTGAGGCAATACATATTCCATTTTATTTTACTCCATTTTCACCATTTCTACCACCCCTAAAAGCTACAAAAGCAAAAAAGCTCCGGCCACTGCCGAAGCTTTTCCGCTTTTCTTATGAGGGGGGAAAATGGTAAATACGTATCTGCGATACGTGTATCAACCATCTGTCTATATCCTACCTTTTAAATGTGTTCAAACTGTGTCCATTTCATTAGGAAAGTCTAAAAAAATCCAAAACAAATAGTTTATAAAATCAGATTTTATTTCCCACCCTTCAGGCTTTTGGACTCCATTTTTCATAGCAATTCTAAATAAAGCTCCATGGGAATCTGTCCACAGCCTTCTGTAGCGGCATTGGCCGCTGAAAGGGCCACCGCCTTACGCAGTGCCATCTCCCGGTCATCCCCGGCAAGTTCATTCATACATAGGGAAGCTACAGCTGTATCCCCACATCCTACGGTGCTGACTACCTGCACCTCTTTCGCCGGCGCAAACAGAGTACCTTCACCGTCCACATACAACATCCCTTCACTGCCCAGAGATACCACTACCTTTTGAATTCCTTTTTTCAGAAGCTTCTTTGCCTCTTCTATCAAATCCTCGCGGGTAGGTAAAGCTCTGCCTG
>JAFUKK010000129.1 GCA_017473665.1 Lachnospiraceae bacterium | reverse complement strand
TGGCATTTGAGGTGTCCGTATGTAAACTGGAACTTTTAGATGAAGTCCAGGAAGAAATGATGTAATTTTACAAAAGCTTATGTTTCATGGTTGACAGAGATATTTTATAATGTTATGATACGATAATAAAGATAGAGGTTGCGTTTTTCATCAGTACTTTTTTGGATGTGACAGGCACAGGAGAAGAAAAAAGAAAGGGAAGGACGCCGAAAGAGGAGATTTCCTGCAGTCGATTCTTGGGCATACGGTTAAGAACCGTATGACTGTCATCTAGCAATTAGATGGTGCGCTATCGATGGAGATATCATTCGTATATCATCGCCAGCGCTATTATACGCTGGCGATTTCTACGTTAGGGCCCAACATTTTTCCAAGGAGGATAAGGATATGGCAATTTTTAAAGGAGCAGGTGTAGCAATTGTTACCCCCATGAATGCAGACGGAAGTGTAAATTATGAGAAGTTTAAGGACCTCATTGAATTCCAGATTGCAGGAGGTACTGACTGTATTATCGTATGTGGAACAACAGGTGAGGCGTCCACTTTGTCCCATGAAGAGCATTTGGATGTAATTAAATATTGTGTAGAAGTAGTAAATCATAGAATTCCCGTTGTGGCAGGTACCGGTTCCAACAGTACTGAGACCGCTATCTATCTGTCACAGGAAGCAGAAAAATACGGTGTAGATGGTGTGCTGTTAGTGACTCCTTACTATAATAAGGCTACCCAGAACGGTCTTTATAAGCATTTTAAGGCCATTGCAGATTCCATTAAGGTGCCTGTGATTCTGTATAATGTACCCAGCCGTACCGGTTGTAATATTTTACCTGAGACTGTAGTAAGACTGTGTCAGGATGTGGAGAATATTGTGGCTATCAAGGAAGCCAGCGGTAATATCAGCCAGATTGCGCATCTGGCAGCCATTGCTAAGGGATGTGTAGATATTTATTCCGGTAATGATGATCAAATTGTACCTATTTTATCTCTGGGCGGTATCGGTGTTATCTCTGTATTGTCTAATGTGGCACCCCAGCAGACTCATGATATCGTACAGAAGTATCTGGATGGGGACGTAAAGGGTAGCTGTCAGATGCAGTTAGAAGCACTGGATTTGTGCAATGCATTGTTCTGTGAAGTGAACCCTATTCCTGTAAAGGCAGCATTGAATTTGATGGGCATGGAAGCAGGTACCTTGAGAATGCCTCTGACCGACATGGAGCCTGCAAATGTAGCGCGTCTGGAGAAGGCAATGAAAGAGTACGGTATTTTATAAGCCGTTAGAAAGGCAGGAATAGATATGGTAAAGATTATTATGCATGGCTGTAACGGTAAGATGGGACAGATGATTTCCGGTATCGTAGCAGCAGATCCGGATGCTGAGATTGTGGCAGGTATCGATGCTTTTGACGATGGTCATAATACATATCCGGTTTATACTGATATAGATGCATGTGATGTGCAGGCTGATTGCCTCATTGATTTTTCTATTGCAGGAGCAGTGGATAAAATGTTGGAGTATTGTGTGGCAAAGCAGCTCCCTTGTGTACTTTGTACCACAGGCTTATCCCAGGAGCAGCTACAGAAGGTAGCAGATGCCTCCCAAAAGGTGGCAGTGCTTAAGTCTGCTAACATGTCCCTTGGTATCAATTTGTTATTAAAGATGCTGAAGGAAGCGGCAGGAGTGCTTGCTCCCGCAGGCTATGATATCGAAATCGTAGAGAAGCATCATCGTCTGAAGGTGGATGCACCCAGCGGTACGGCACTGGCATTGGCAGATTCCATTAATGAGGAATTAAACAGCGAATACGAGTATGTATTTGACAGAAGCAGCCGCAGAGAGCAGAGACCCACCAAGGAAATCGGTATCAGTGCCGTAAGAGGCGGTACTATCGTAGGGGAACATGATGTGATTTTTGCCGGTGTGGACGAGGTCATTACCTTCTCCCATGGAGCATATTCCAAGGGCGTCTTTGGTAAGGGCGCCGTACAGGCTGCGAAGTTTTTGGCAGGCAAGGGTGCAGGCTTGTATGATATGAGTCATGTAATTGATGCACAGTTAGCATAAAGTATAGGAATAACGGTTCGCAGCGCGGGCCGTTATTTTATAGAAGCATAGTATGGACAGGATAAAAGGAGTAAAGATGGAATTCAGACCATGTATTGATATCCATAATGGTAAAGTAAAGCAGATTGTAGGCGGTAGCCTGCGGGATGAAGGGAATGCTGCCAGTGAGAATTTTGTGGCACAGCAGGATGCGGCCTTTTATGCCCGTTTATACCGTGATGCAGGTCTGAAGGGAGGACATATCATTCTGCTGAATGCAGTTGGCAGTGAGTATTTTAAAGCCACACAGGAACAGGCTTTTCTGGCATTGCAGGCTTATCCCGGCGGATTACAGGTGGGCGGTGGCATCACAGCAGACAATGCAAGAGAATATATTGATGCGGGAGCATCCCATGTAATTGTAACCTCCTATGTATTTAAGGATGGCCGGATTCACTATGACAGACTGGAGCAGTTGGTCCGTGCTGTGGGGAGAGAACATCTGGTTTTGGACGTAAGCTGTAAGAAGGTAGGAGAGGACTACCTGGTGGTAACAGACCGTTGGCAGAAATTGACAGAGGAAAAGGTGGATGAAAAGCTGTTAAACCGCTTACAGTCCTACTGTAGCGAATTTCTCATTCATGCGGTAGATGTGGAGGGTAAGGCTCAGGGCATCGAACGACAGCTGGTTGCACAGCTGGGCTGTTGGGGACAGATTCCCATGACCTACGCTGGGGGTGTCCATTCCATGGAAGATTTGGAAGCTATTAAAGAATTAGGACAGAATCATTTAAATGTGACCATAGGCAGTGCTTTGGACTTGTTTGGAGGCCATATGAAATGGGAAGAAGTTCTTGCATATTGTAAATAATTTATGTAATAAAAAAAGCCACTCGATTGAGTGGCTTTTTTCACAGAATCTATGATTCTGTTTCCTCCCTTATAATCCTTAAGACGATATTGCAAATTCAAAATAAATATATTAAGAACAGGTACATCGTGCTAGTAATAAGTGGAAATTAGAGTTTGGTTACGTTTACAGCCTGGGGACCCTTCTCGCCGTTAACTACTTCGTACTCAACAGCTGCGCCCTC
>JAFUKK010000128.1 GCA_017473665.1 Lachnospiraceae bacterium | reverse complement strand
CTCCGGCTCAATGCGGCGTACAGTAAAACCGGTCAGGTCTTTTATATTATCTTCCCCGAGATGCGTCTCATCCGCAAATCCGGCAGCATAAAGCCAGACTGTCTGCTTTCCCTCTGTACACCTGCGGATTACCTCTCTCTGCTCTGAAGACAGTACATAAGCATTGACAAAAATAATGCAGCGATAGCGTTCCAGCTGTGCCGCCTCCAGCTCATTCAGATAAATAGAGTCATACACAACCCCGGCCCGACAAACTGCTTCCAGCGTCTCATACTCCTCATCTACATACCGTGATGTAATAAAATTAGAATTGGTATCGTATACAAACAAGACATCTGCAGCAGGTTCATATGGTCTGAGTGCATATTTTTGAATCAGACGCTGCAGCATATGAATCTGCTCAAGCAAAACCGGATTCTCCCACCAGCCGGTCTTGCGGAAAATACTCCCGCAATATAAATTTCGATGCTCTCCCTCACAGATCACACGATGGTCATAATACCAAAGTCCTTGACCTGCCATCACAGGAATCAGCACATTTCTACGCAGCTGAGCAATGGTCTCGTCCATGCGAGTGGGATTACCTCCGATATAATCTTCCGTATTTATAGGTGCTTCATCCATCTCTGTCAGCCACAGTACATTACGCAGGCGGTTTGATTCCAGCATTCCCCGCTGCATAGGAATACCCTCCGGCAATCTATTCTGAAGATACGGACAAGGGCCACTCAGGAAATCTACATACTCCCTGTTATCATAAAGCATCTGAGGCAACAAATGACCGCCTATTGGTGCAAAGCTTCCATAGGTTCCCAAATAATAGGCATAAAATGCACCCGCAAGTACAGGGCGTCCCCAGTATTTCTTGACAATTTTACAAAAATCCAAAATTGCTTCCGGCACCACCATCTGCATACAGTATTGAGCGTCCATAATATCCCTGGACTTCACAGGATCCCTGAAAATACCGTCTTCCCCCGGCTGATCCGGATCCGGATGGAAATGGGCTGTATGCAATGTCACCTCCGGATTTCCCCAGGCTTCCTGAAGGGCTTTATCACTACCGTACTTTTCGTACAGGAACCTGGAAAATCGCTCCTTCATGGGTTTTGAACAGTCAATTCCCCACTGATGCCATTCCCCGTTAATGCCGCATGCAACCTGTATGCCCAACACTGCTCTGCCCTCCGGTGTGTCCCATACGTTTTGGCAGAACTGTTTCAAACATTCTCCTGCTTCCTCCAACCATTTTCGGGATGCCAGACTTGCACGAATATGATATTCCATATCCCCGCGAATCAAGCGTAGGTAATCCCCATCATCTATACCAGGCTGATCTTTATATACTACTAATTCGTCAGGGTTGTCCCTCAGCCACCAGTAAGGAGGATTTACATGCAGACGAATAATGACATTTGTCTCGGGATCAGCTTGCATAGCAGCTGCTATCTCCTCCTGAAGGGGTTCCCATTCAAATGGTGATAATTTATGCCATCCCAGACGCAATTCCGTATCTATCATAACCAAGTGAATTCCCTGAGCAGCAAAATTCGCTATATTACGCTGGGCATAAATGGTATTCGTGGCAGACCCGGGAATATCGCTCAATCCAAAAACGATGGGTGGTGTTTTCTTTCCGTCAATATACAGTGCCGGACTGCCATCCTTGCTGTGAACCTGTGAAGAAATCATCATACATCCTCTCCCCCAATAAATTCAGTTTTAATTGCCTGTTTCCATCTGTCACGGTGGATGGTATAGTCTTTCTCCCATTCAATGACATACTCACCCTGAAGGCATATTTCCGCTGCGGACTTACCAACCAATATATCGTATATACCGGACTCCACATGCCAATTGTTTTCGTTGGTATTGTAGTAGGCAAAGGAAGATTTATCCAACTCCATGGTAACTATGACTTCCTCCTCTGGCTCCAAAAAGACCTTTTCAAAGCCCTTTAATTCTTTAAACGGTCTTAAAACAGAAGGCTCCCTTTCCGATACGTAAACCTGCGCTACTTCGCCGCCAAATACTTCACCGATGTTTCTAATCTTAAAGCTTACTGTAACCTTTTGCTCCGTATCTGTGGAGTGCTCCGGAGAAATCTTCAAATCGCTATAAGCAAATTTAGTATACGAAAGACCATATCCGAATGGATACCATACTTTTTCAGGATGCATATCATAATAGCGATATCCAATGAACATCTTTTCTTTGTAATTGATTTTTCGACCGTCCCCTGTCAAATCCATATCCGGATCAAACTCTGTCATGTAGGTACACTGTAATCTGCCGCTTGGATTTACCTTGCCGAATAAAACATCCGCGATAGAATGGCCCGCTGCCTCACCAGCATATCCCATCTGTACAATAGCCCTTGGCTCTGCAAACTCCATAAACGGTGCCACTGCACATCCGGTCTGAAGCACCACAATAGTATTCTTACAAAACCGGGAAGCCTCATCTATCAATCGTCCCATGTAATGTGGCAGACTGAGACTTCTTCTGTCCTCACCCTCTACTTCATAGTACTGAGGATAACCGCCAAACATAATGACTGCGTCTGATTCCGCAATCATGCGCTGCATAAGTATCATCTGATCAAAATGAGGGGCTCCTCCAAACTCCTCATAAAGAGGTGCGTATATGATTTCGGTATCACCGGCATATTGCTTTATGTATTCCAAAGGAGAATCAATGGATTCCTCTGCTACTGTCACGCAGCCGCTTGCTCCTCCACCGCCACCCAGACAGTTTGGTTTTTCTGCATAATAACCAAACACTGCAATTTTTTTATACTGTCCCGGGCGAATGGGCAGAATACCGTCATTTTTCAACAGCACAATGGATTCATCTGAGGCCTTTTTTGCCAATGCATGTAGTTCTTCACGGGAATACGGCTCTTTCGTCCGTTTCTTTTTCATATCCTGCATGGTCATAACAAAGTCGATTACTCGATTTACCGCCCTGTTAATATCTTCCTCTGAAACAAGCCCTTTTTCATAAACTTCCTTAAGTTGCTCACGTATATTTTTATTGGCAGGCATCTGGAAATCCATACCTGCTGTGATTGCTTTTCCAAGATTGTGAATAGCACCCCAGTCAGAAATCAACATGCCGTCATAGCCCCATTCCTCACGCAGAATATCCGTTAAAAGCTTTCTG
>JAFUKK010000127.1 GCA_017473665.1 Lachnospiraceae bacterium | reverse complement strand
GGGCGTCCGCCTCTTACTGCCTCTATCAGCACCATATTGGGCTCCTTGTCCACATAGGGATATACCAGCTGCATGCGCTTGGGCTCCAGTTTATTTTCTGACAGTCGTGTTATTATCTCTGCCAATCGGAAGGGTCTGTGCACCATAAAAAAATGTCCTCCAGGCTTTAACAGCTTTGCCGTCTGACCGATTACATCCTCCAATGTACACTTAATTTCATGTCGTGCAATGGCCTTGGGTGCCTCCGGATTGGTAATACCATGTTGGTCTATCATATAGAGCGGATTACAGGTTATACAATCGAAAGAAGCAGACTCAAAATATTTGTCTGCTTCCTTGATATCTCCTGTGATAATGTCAATCTTAGAAGTAAGTCCGTTCAGTGCCACGCTTCTGGCCGCCATATCCGCACTTTCCTCCTGAATCTCCAGACCGGTCAGATGAGCACAGTGATACTTTGCCTCCATCAAAATGGGGATAATCCCCGTACCGGTACCCAAATCCAATAATCTGTCTGTGGCCTTTGCCCGGGCAAATCCGGTCAAAAGCACTGCATCCATTCCGAAACAAAATTTCTCCGGGTTTTGAATAATCTGATAACCGTTCCGCTGGAGGTCATCTAATCTTTCATTTTCCTTCAGATTAATTGTTGTCATTTTTTTCTTTTCCATCCTGTCTGTTGCGACGTCTGTCATGTCTGTCACGACGATGATGTCTGTCCCGATGTTCCTGCTTATCCGGGCGGTCAGAATGTTCCTGACGCTCACTTCTGTCTTGGCGTTCCTGCTTCTCCTGACGGTCTCCTCTGTCTTGGCGTTCCTGCTTTTCCTGACGGTCTCCTCTGTCTTGGCGTTCCTGCTTTTCCTGACGGTCTCCTCTGTCCTGACGCTCACGTCTATCCTGACGCTCCTGCTTCTCGGGTCTGTCTTGCTGTTCTTCTTTTTCCAGACGCTCCAGCTCTCTCATCTCTTCCTTAGACAACTCCAGCTTCTCTTTGCGCGCGCCCTTTTTCTTGAATCGAAGGCTGTCTACCGGATACTCCCGAAGCTCCTTTTCATCATCTACATCTACCAATACTTTTACCAGCTGACGAAGCACATTTACACTCTGCACCTCTCCCTTGGCACCATCATCACAAGTAACAAAATCACCGATGCCGGGTAACTTACGGTTCAATTCCTCGTAGGTATCCTCTTCATGCTTCAGACAGCACATCAGTCTGCCGCATACACCTGAAATCTTAGTGGGATTCAGGGACAGATTCTGCTCCTTTGCCATTTTGATGGATACGGGCAGGAAATCAGACAGATAGGTCTTGCAACATAGGGGTCTGCCGCAAATACCGATACCCCCCATAATCTTGGTCTCATCTCTCACACCAATCTGGCGTAGTTCAATACGGGTCTTGAAAATAGCCGCCAAATCCTTTACCAGCTCGCGGAAGTCAATACGTCCGTCTGCAGTAAAATAGAAAAGTACTTTATTATTATCAAAGGTATACTCTGCATCAATCAGCTTCATATCCAGATTGTGCTTCTGAATCTTCTCCAGACAAATCCGGAACGCCTCTCTCTCCTTCTCCTTATTGGATGCCTCCTGCTCACAGTCTCTGTCAGATGCAATACGAAGTACCGGCTTGAGGGGCTGAATTACCTTCTCATCCTCCACCTCCCGGATACCGGATACTACTGTACCAAACTCAATACCCCTGGCAGTCTCTACAATTACATGGTCATCCTTTTTAATATCAAACTGCAGGGGATCAAAGAAATAAATCTTACCTGCATCACGAAATCTTACACCTATTACTTTAATCATCTATAAACCTCACTTCTTGCCCCTAGGCAAATACTTTGTACATTGTAACTCTTTTTTTATAAAAACACAACCTAGCCAAAGTCTCTTATATCAAGCATCATCAATTCCATAGCCAGTTCAAAATTCACATTCGCATTTAAGCGGTTTTTCGCCTTGTCCAAGGATTTCATTACAAGCGAAATACCCTCATAACTGCAACGCTTTGCCACCCTCATAATATCTTGAATCTCCTAATGGAAGATTAGATGATTGGCATCATTGGTAGCCTTAAACAGCAATACATCCCGATACCAGATAGCAATAATATCCAGATAATCCGTAGGATCCATCTTATAGTCGGTAATCTTTTTAATGGCCGCTATCATTTCATGCAATTCCATCTCCTGGGCATATTTCAGGAAAGAAATAGCTTCATTTTTGATATTTTCAAACTCCTCACTGGTAGCCAGTTCCTTCGCCTTACCCACATTCCCTCTGGCAAATGCAGTACATACTGCTGCCTTATAATCCGGCACCTTTATCTCTTCCATCAAATATTTCTTCATCTGTTCATCAGAAACCGGTTTCATATTCAGCACCACACAACGGCTGAGAATCGTGGGCAAAAAAGCATTAATGTTGGACGTAAGCAACAAAATCACCGCGTATTCCGGCGGCTCTTCCAGCGTCTTTAGCAGTGCATTCTGGGCCTGTACGTTCATCTTTTCCGCTTCATTCACAATATAAACCTTATAAGGACTACTATAGGGTTTAATAGCAATATCTCCGTTTATCTGGGTGCGGATATCATCTACACTGATAGTATTGGGCTTCTCATGGTGTACCCGGATAATATCCGGCTGATTATCTGATAAAGCCTGTTTACAGGAATGGCACTGCTGACAGGGATTCCCATCCGGCTGTCTCATCTCACACTGAATTGCCATGGCAAATATCCTGGCAATAAATTCCTTACCGGAAGATCTCTCACCGTTGATAATATAAGCATGGGAAATTTTCTGCATGGTAATAGCTCCCTGCAAATGCTCTTTCAGCTGTTCTTGTCCAATAATATCTCCAAATACTGCCATAGCCGCCTCCTACGTAAATATATCCAACAACAATCCGCGAATCTCTCCAATTTTACTGAGAATAGCCAAATTGTCCTTCTCATCCTTCATTAGTTCCTGAGCCAGCAGATCCAGATTTTCATCTACCAGACGTATAATACCATATACCCTGTGACGTCCTCTACGATCCAAGGAATTTTCTCTGGTAAAGCTATGGGAACGGGTCACTACTTCGTTCAGAAAGGTTTTGACCAATCCCCGGTAATGCTTCATATCCCTCACGTCCCGTCGTTTTGCCAGCTTTTCTCCTTCTGCTGTAATCTCTGCCATCAAAGTCTGTAGCCGGGTCTGCAATTCTGCTTCTCCGATATGGGAAGCAAGTGTAAATTTAAAGGTCCCATCCGTGGGCACCTGTTGTTGCACAGGCTGAGCCTGACTCACAGGCGTGGTCTGATTCACTTTTAAATCCATACACTCACTCTCCTTTCCACATTTCCTATCTCAAAGTCTCCTCCAGATAAGCGTAAATTTCCTGCAGACAACTTCGAAGCTCACGATTCTCAAATCTACGCTCCACTCCTGCCAGTTTGATCTTCTCCTCGCTGAAATCCTCACTGTCCGCCAAAAATCTGCGACACATTTCCTCATACTTAGGTACAGTCTGCTTACGTTCCCTATTCAGGGCACGCTGCAATCTGATGCCATCATCTAATTCTATCATAACAGGCACCAGCTTGTCCTGTCCAAAATAGCTTTTCAATCCTTTATAGGCCTCCAATGTGCCAATTAATATATAATTATTCCGGGCCAAATCCAGCTGTCCGTCGTCCACTGTAAAATATCTCCACAGTCCATGGAAAGTATCATAGCTTCTACCCTCTATGACCTTGCCCTGACCCAGCAACTGTTGATACTTCTCCTCATTGACAAAGAAATATTCCACACCGTCCCTCTCGCCACGACGGATGGGTCTGGTGGTGTAGGGTACAATGGTCTTCAACAAAAACCGTTGTTCCCGCAATATTTCCTTAAAGATGGTATCTTTACCCGTAGAGCTTTTGCCCATTAGGCATACTATTTTTCCCATTTATACACCTCAACTGAAAATACTATCTTTTCTCAAAGAATTATTCACTCAAAACTGACAGCAGCGTCATATCCTCTTGTTTTCGAATCCCCTGTACAGTTAATTGCATCCTACAGTAAGATTCCACTGCCTCTATCAATTCCATGGTAATCTCTTCACCGGGTACCAGGATGGGCACTCCGGGCGGATACAGATTAATAAATTCCCCTGCCATTCTGCCTACGGCCTCTTGTAAAGGAACCCACTGCGTGGGGCTATCCCAGGCATCCTTGAGCGCTTTTGCCTGAGTAGCTTTTATACTCAATACCTTTCGGACCTGCTCCATAGTCATGGACGGAGTATGACCCTGGGCCTGTAACACCCCACGATACAGCTCTGCATCCATTGTCAACAGCGCATCCCGCATCCGGGTATAGCCCTCCTGTACATCAGCCAAAGTAAACATGGCCAGACAAAAATTCCCCGCCGCCATCTCCGGCTGCAGATGAAACCTATCCCGGAGTATATCATACAATTGTTGACCGGAAATACCTTGTCGAACATCGCCCTCCCGGTCTATATAACGGTCAGGACAAAGAATCACCAACTTGCCCGGGTCCTGCACACTATCCATTGGTAAAAAACGGAGCACCCGACATTTTTCCACTGCTTCCACCAGACCGGCATATTTCCGGATAAAGTCCTCAAATAGCTGTGCCCCCCTCTGTTCCAAAAGCTGCATCGTATTGCCAATACTGGCCATCAACACATAAGAGGGGCTACTGGACTGATATATTTTCAAAAAACGCTTTAATAAATTCCTATCAATTAATGGACCGTTTACATGCAAAAGCGCCGTCTGGGTCATAGCCGGCAGTGTCTTATGCACACTGTGAATCACCAAGTCTGCCCCGCATTGATTGCTATTGGGGGCACAGGCTCTGTGAAAGCCCAAATGCGCACCGTGGGCTTCATCCACAATCAAGGGAATCCCGTGAGCATGTACCACATCGGCAATTTCCTTCACTTCACTGATTCTCCCCTCATAGGTAGGAGAGACAATCAATACTGCCCGGATATCCGGTTCTTTGGCCAGTGCCCGGCTTACCTGATGGGCACTAATTCCACGATAAATAGGAAACACATCCTCCTGCTCCGGATATAAATATGTCACCTGTAGTTCCCGCAAATATGCCGCATGATAAGCTGCCCTATGGCAATTACGCGCCATCAGAATATGCCCCCCTTTGGGTACTGCCGTACTGATAGCACTTAATATCCCACAGGTACTGCCATTAATCAGCCAAAAGCTCTCAGACGCTCCATACAATCGGGCTGTCTGTTTCTCTGCCTCCAACAAAATTCCCGTGGGCTCATGGAGATTATCAAATCCGTCTATCTCCGTAATATCCATCCTTGCCAGCTCCGGCACCAATGCTCCCATGGCCTGACGCTTATGTCCCGGCATATGATAGGGATAATAATCACTTTGCCCATATGCAGTTAACTTTGCAAATAAGTCAGTCATAGCCTCATCCTTGTGACATGCATGTCATTTTGTCATTATTTCTAACCTCTTAACCCGTTAGCATTATTTTCATGTATTAGTAATAGCAAATCACCGGATACCCTGCGTACATATAGTTATATATTACTTCTGCATTTTCTAAGGGTAAATTAATGCAACCGTGAGAACCATTGGTCAGATAAATATCACCACCAAATTCTGTACGCCAAGTAGCATCATGCATTCCATAATTACCATGGAAGGGCATCCAATAATATACAAATTCCGCATAATCACCGCCACGCAAGGTAGCATTCACCGTCTTATAGGTAATACGGAATACACCTTGGGGTGTCACACATTCAGGGTCTGTCATTAAGCCGGATACAAACAGGGATTCCAGTACCAAAACTCCATCCTTGTACAGATATAGATGCTGGTTGGTCAGGTCTATTTCCACATAAGAACTTCCGATATTGTTACCATCCTTACGGGGTGCCTTACTGGAATAAATAGGCTCTCTCTTTATCTGTGCACCCTCTTTTATCAAGGATATCAGTGCCGCTGTTTCCTCTGTACGATTGGTCTTCCAACCGAAAGCACCAGAGGGCAGATTCAATTTTACTCCCAGGGAGGTGACAAAATCTCTGTTGTCACCATAATTATCATATTTTTTGGACTTTGAGATTACATAATCTGCCACACAATCTTCATCAAGCACAGCCTGCCCATCCACTACAGATATCCAGTCAACCAGAATTTCCTTATCCAGCACTTCCTCATGTCCTACCCAGTCGTAAGTAATCCGGGTACTCAGCCACCGATTCAAGGTATCCCTCAATGCAATTAATTCCTCATCGTCTACTGTCACCCGGGGGCTCATATAACAATCTGCATCTGTCAAATTCACACAGGGATGCTGATGGGACAGTGCTTCATTGATTACAGCCAACACCTTCTCCTCGTCCAGTGTGTTGCCATATACCTCCGGTACAATCTCATAGGTGCCGGTCTCCTCATTGTAATCACTCAAATAAGCATCCTGTGGTTGCTGGCTCTGAGTAGTATCAAAAATACCCATCTCCTCAACTACCTGCATCAGTTTATCCCGGGAATAAGTCAGCCGTGTCTCCAGCGTATGTTTTACCTCCCGGTTGCCCCATATTTCCATCCATAAGAAAGGATTCTGCTGGTCAAACAATGCCTGCACGTTCAGCAAACCGTCCTGAATACACATTTCTATATCCCCCGGCAAAATAGTGCCCAGCACCACTTCCTGTCCATTAACATCCTTTCCCAGCACTTCCAGTGTATACCCCTCCAGACTCTGCTGCTCAATAATGTCTGCCACTTGTACCACTTCCAGTTCGCTACAGTCCACATCATTAATATAAGTACCTGGCATAAAACATGTCTGATAGTGAATCGTCATACTTCCATATCCGATAATAATCGCAATAAGACATACAAATGCTACTGCAATACCAATAAACAGTCGGGTTTTGGACTTGGAAGACTTCTGTGACTGAGACACATCCTCTACTGCCTGTACTTCTTCCACCTTTAAATCCTCTGTCTCACTAGGAGCATCCTTTTGGACAGTATCCACCTGCTTTGCAGACTCCTTCAGTGTCTCCAGTGCTCTTTGGGTAACTTCGTTTTTCTCATTTACATCATCCTGCATGCTCATCTGTTGAGGCTGAATATCCTCTGCAACGGGCTGCATATTTTGATTATCTACAATTATTGTTTTCTTCTTTGAACTCATGCGCAAACTCCACCTAATTATATCTTGCATGCACAATTATAACATAATTTCCACAAAAAAATAGCACAAAATGGCGGAAAATGCCTTTCTGTACTATTTTTAATAGAAACTTAAATAATCTTTATCAAAGCTTTCGAATTTGAACAATAAAAAAATGCCCAGAACCGGAATCGAACCAGTGACACGAGGATTTTCAGTCCTCTGCTC
>JAFUKK010000126.1 GCA_017473665.1 Lachnospiraceae bacterium | reverse complement strand
TTCTGAATAATCCCCTGCAGCAAATCCAAAAAGGCTTCCTCGCCCCAGGTATTATCTTGAAAAACATGGCCTGACTACCGCCGGCTGTAATGGCAGACATCTGCACCTGTCCATCCTCACCCTGGAATAGGGTTACGCTCATACTCAAACGGTTCCCTCCCATATAGCTGTATCTCTCAAATACCCGCACACTGCATCGGCAATTACCGCTACGAAAATCACTACTATCCTCCAAACTGGCGGACATACTGGTATTTAAGATACCATTGGTAATGGTCTGTACTACTGTATCAAAGTCATTATTAATATATCTCTCTAGCTTTGCCATAATCTATGCTCCCTTCATCCCTCACGAAATAAATATTCTCTTCCCCATCCAACACTTTAGCAGTCCTTTTATTATGAGGAGCTACTAGAGGAGGAGGCTGCCGCAGAGGAGGCTGCAATAGCGCTACATATTGCTACCTGCTGTGCAATGACCAAAGAAATGGTGCTACTGATTGCCGCCGAATTCAAATTCATATGCTCCATATTACCGGCATACTCCCCTGCTACCAAAATACCGGCATACATCAATCGCTGCTTTTTACCCACACCAAATATACCAAAATCCTTCTGGTGGGACAGATACTGATCTACCTGTATCATTTTCTCTGCCAATACCTCCGGGTCCTCCGGAAGCAGTGCCAGCACACCTAAGGTTGCTAATTCATAACTGGTGCCATACTTATATCCTTTATTCTTCAATGTCTGGAACAAAGTCATGGTCTTGCGGCATTTTTCTTCCGAGGTACCTTCCCCCAGTGCCAACACATGGCTTAAGGACTGGATAGCATTACCGGAGAAAAACTGTCCCTTCAATAATTCATAGCAACGCTCCATATCCTGCACCAGCTGATCATCTGATAAAGGGGATAAAGCCAGCAATGCAGCAAAGGCACTATCCTCACTGGAAGTGAGAAAGGGATGCTCCGCTTTCATTCGGTCGTAAAGGATTCTGGTGCGGTCTGCAATCTGTCCATACCGCTCCGGCTCTGCCAACTCTGCAATCACCATGGCAGACAATACCAAGTAATTGGAACTGAAAAAATGTCCCTTCAGCATGTTGTACACCTTCAGCGCATTCTGTAATTTACCTTGTGGATTATAATCTACCGCCAGCATGGAAATGGCAGGCACCCTCACTGTACCACGGAAACTGGAAAAAATACCGGTCTGGCTCTTTAATAAATCACGGCACTGACGCAGTCTATTGGCATCCGCCTGCTGCCCCTTCTCGGTAAAAATTGCCGCACTGATAGGATAAATATATGTACTTTCCCAGCTCAATGCCTTCTTAATCACTTCTTTATTTTGAATAAAGCTCTCACATCTTGTTTGTAAACTGCTATTCATCTTTCCCCACTCCTGCTTTCGTTATTTTGGTGATTTCTAAAACTCCTCTAAAAACTCTTTTCTCTTAGCTTCATATTCTTCATGATTAATGAGCCCCTGATTATAAAGAGATTCCAATTTTAACAGCTTTGCCTCTATGTCATTTTCCGCTGCCTTACTACCGGATACTGTCAGATCACTTTCCTCATCAATTACAATTTCATGGGTGGCCATACCTTCCTCTGTAAAACCATTTTTGTAATTGGAAAAAGCAATGAATGCTGCAACAAATGTCCAAAGGATACCAAAGGGGCCGAAAATTGGAATTACCACAACAAACCCTATCAATACAAATACAAGTCCTACTATAAATCCCATTTTTGATTGTGTCTTTCCGGGTCTTACCTTGATTCGTTTATTTCCCATATCGTCACCTCCGTCTCTCAACTATCTATTCTTCTATGATATGTTGATTATAGCTTATTCCTTTACAAAAATATATCTGTCTTTAGTACACGATAAAAGAGATATCGTGCATATTATTCCTCCATATATGTAGGTTCCTGCACCACAAACTGCAGATTTGCCGCATCCCAATAATATACCTGCTGCAGAATCCGTCCGGACACGGGCGCATCACTTCTGACCAGTTCCAAATAACCGTCTCCATTCACATCCTTTGCTTCTATACCGCAATCCAATTCCTCAGACCGGGGACGGGTAACTTTACGACTATCCAGGATAGCCATTTTCTTCTCGTAGGTCTCATACTTTATCATCTGCTCACCAATGACCTGCCCATCTTCCTTCACGTTGACGGATATCCACACCAGATGGTGAAATCCACTGAGTAAATCCACATCATAAACCACGTACAGTTCCACTTCATGTCCATCCGGTTGCTCCAGGGTCTGGGTATAAAATTCATGTACCACATACTCATACTCATCCAGCACCCAAGCATTATCCTTATAGTGCGCATATATCACCAGTTCACCCATTTCATCCCAAAAGGTACTGAAATGGAATACCACACTGGCAGGCTGGGTTGTATTATCCTGATGAATGTCTATTTGATACAGCATACCTTCACTGATGGCACTATCATAGGCTTCACCATAATCGTACTTTTCCGGTAAAATCACTTGTTCCTTTTTCCGGCCCGGCACAAAGAAAGTCACTGCCCGATCACCTTCTTCAGTCTTATAGCTGGCAAAGGAAATATAATATTTATTGCCCCGCTTATCAAAGGGCAAATCTACCGGCTGATAATCCGCCGGATTCGGTATCTTATCAAAAAATGCCACATCCAAGCCTGTCATATCCGGTCGGGAGCTGAATTCGTAATCGCAGAGAAATAAAAGCTCGTAAGCATTATCTCCGTCCAAATCCATAGAATACATATGAGGTGTTCCATTCTCCATATTTTCAATGAAAAGCTCCTGACTTCCGGTGATTCCCCCAGAAAGCTCCACCCGGTATCTGCTGGTATATCCCTCTTCCGTTACCTCTGCCAGTTCTTCCCGGTAGATGCGGTCTGCTTGGCCGTCATTGTCATAATCTCGTCCGACAAAATCCCGATAATTGGTCCACTGCACACATTCATCCAGATAACCGGTGTAGGAATCGTAACCCCACATGGATGCATCCGCCGTATTTTCCGGGATTACTTCTTCAAGACTTTCTGTAGACTCCATATCTGATGTTTCTATGAACTGTTCTAAGGCTTCAGATTTCTCTGCTGATAAATCCCTTACTCCTTCTTCCGCTTCCGGTCCGCATCCGGCCAAAGTACATATTGTCAATGCCATTACTAAGAAAAAGTACCCTTTTCTTTTCCATGTATGTTCCTTCATCTTAGTTCCTCCTTTGCATTTT
The DNA here is from genome assembly GCA_017473665.1 of Lachnospiraceae bacterium. Classification (GTDB taxonomy): domain Bacteria; phylum Bacillota; class Clostridia; order Lachnospirales; family Lachnospiraceae; genus Acetatifactor. Next base: position 1,569 of record JAFUKK010000126.1, on the reverse strand, counting down.
AAAACTTTCTCCAACAACGTTCTTTTAAGAATGCGGCAATCACCTCAAGTGGTGCTCCTTCATAATACTGTACCAATAATTTTTTAAACTCCGGCACATCCTTATCGGGTATTACCAAGAAACCCATACCCTGTGCAATTAAATAATGATTTGCAAAAATAACTGACGCGCGCTTATTTCCATCTTTAAACACCTGCGTCTTCATACAATACATACACAATTCAATTGCAATGTCGATAATCTCTTTATCCTGATTTCGTATTTCATTGATTCGTTCAATTACCACTGACTCAATGGGTAATGGCGGTACATAATTAGTTCCGCCAATCTGTACAGGAATACCACGAATACGACCACCATCATAATAAAAACCTTCGTTTACCAACTTTGCAATGTGGCAAAGCATATGATAATTACTTTCGCTTTGGATAACATCTCTGTCCAAGATAAATTCCCACGCATGTTTTAAGTTTAAAATTTTCTGCACATCGGTAGCAGATACACCATTAACTTGCCCATTTTCGATAATATCCTCTGTTTGCGGAAAAGATGTAGCAACTCCTTCCAATACTGCCTGATCATAAATATTTGCCTTCATGTTTGCTCTGGCAAAATCCAAATTTTGTAACACTCTGGCTGAAAGCTCTTTATCTTCATATCCAAGTGCTGTTAAATCCTTATTAATTTTACGAATGATTTTATTTAAGTCCTTACGTTCTTTTGCATTACGTAAAAGCAACTGATACAATTCATCCGAATATATGTCCACATAAGTAGATGTAAGTTTTCCTGCAACTCTTTTTCGAATATATAAATATCTCGCACCATTTGCTTCTTTGATTTCCGGATTTCCATCGTAAGGCATTAGATTAATTCTAGCTTGGATATCAGCTCTCTGCTGCAATAATTCTTGAATTTCTATATAGTTTGCACCCATTTTCGCACCTCTTTCTTTTAGGGAACTTTTATAGTATATATAATATACAAAAGTTCCCTAATTATCAAGAACTAAGAAAAAAGCACTGAAAATCAAAGATTCTCAATGCTTTCTCACGTCACTGACTGGAGTCGAACCAGCGGCCTGTCGCTTAGGAGGCGAACGCTCTATCCTACTGAGCTACAGAGACTTCTATTATTCATTTGGAGGATAGTTAATCATACCCTGAAGCCAGACCACACCCTTAAAGCGTCGGCCCACCTCCGGTTCTCCAAACAAATCTATTATATTGATACAAACGTCAAAAGTCAATTCATTACATGAAATTGTCAGCACATAAATTTCCTCACCGGTGATACGGTTGGCGGTTTTGCGCATTGCCACTATTTCACCCAACACAGAATACTGGTCACATTCGGCGCCATAGGGCATGAAATAGGTATCCACCAAACTATATACATCCTGGTATTGCAATTTATCGATTACTACATTGTATTGATCCATTTCATGAAACAGCAGGGTATCCATGGCATTGGTATCCCCTTTTTGAGCTGCCAGCTGCAGATTTCTCCGGGCCTTTTTGTCCTCCACAATCCGCTTCTTCTGCTTTTCACTTTTCATGAGGGGCATCA
>JAFUKK010000125.1 GCA_017473665.1 Lachnospiraceae bacterium | reverse complement strand
CTCTGATGCTATTATAATTCTTTATCGTAAACTGACATAACATATCATTTTACATCCTTTCTTCTTTTATTATATCCCCCTTTATTTATTGTACAATAAATATTTGAGATTTTTTCTCGTATTTTCAACTGTAATTTCTATTTTTTGAATGTTTAGTAGCTATATAAATCATAAAATATAGAAAAAGCAAGGTTACTTCACCTTGCTTTTCCAAATCTATAAATTCATTTTTTCTTTAAAACCACATCCTGGCCAAGGCAACCTACTCCTCAAACAGCTGTCCATCCACAATCCTTACAATCCTCTTGGCGGACTTGGCTACCTCCAGGTCGTGGGTAATCATGACGATGGTGTTGCCCAGTTCGTTCAGCTCCCGGAAAAGCTTCAACACATCCCTACCACTGCTCTGGTCCAACGCGCCGGTGGGCTCATCTGCCAGTAGGATCGCCGGCTGACCTACCAGAGCTCTGGCAATGGACACACGCTGCTTCTGGCCGCCGGACAGTTCGCTGGGCTTGTGAGCAATACGGTCCGTCAGCCCCAGCAGATGGATGGTGTTCATGCAGGCAGCTTCCGCCTCCTGATAGGTCATGCCCCGCACTAGCAGAGGCATGACGATATTTTGCAGGATATTATAGGTGGGAATCAGCTGATAATTCTGGAAGATAAAGCCGATTTTCTTGTTTCGGATATCCGTCAATCCATCCTGGGAAGTCTCATGGACAGCCACCCCGTCCAGGTAGTATTTGCCGGAGTCCATTTCATCCATGCATCCGATAATATTCATCAATGTGGTCTTTCCGGAGCCGGAAGGTCCCAGAATGGCCACATATTCTCCTTTTTCCACGGAGAAATCAATATTTTTTAAAATGGGAAGCTTTTCTTCTCCCAGCATATAGCCTTTATTGATACCTTTCATTCGGATCATTACATTTCTCTCCTTCGACCTTTTATTCATGATTCAATGCCACCACCGGGATCAACCGGGACGCCTTGTAGGCAGGCTGTAGGCCAAAAATAGTACCGGTGACCACACCGAAAAGCAGGGACAACAACGCACCGGACAGAGTCAGCTCCACCCGCACAGAAAATAGCTCTACAAGAGGAGTTATTGCCAATGATAACAATACACCGATGACTGCACCGATAAAGCTGATGCAGGCTGCCTCCATCAAAAACTCAATCAGAATATCTCTTCTGGAGCAACCGATGGCCTTCAGGATACCAATTTCATTGGTACGCTCTTTCACGGACAAAAACAGTACGTTCATGATACCGATACCACCTACGATAAATACAATGACTGACATGGATATAAGCAGCCAGGTAAGGGTATCGTTAGAAGCAGATGCAGCTTCCATCTTGGTACCTGCATCTGAAATAGTAAAGGTAGCTCCCTCATAGTTGTCCGCCAGTACGGTCTCCACATCTGCCATTACCTGCTGGATTCCGTTCACATCCGCAGCAATGACCGTAACCGTGGGACTGATGGCGGGACCGGTGATGTATTTGATGCCGGTCTCATAGGGAACAAATACCGCCGTATCGGGGCTGATACCGGAGGCCACAGTACCCATTGCCCCCAGAACGCCTACCACCACATAGGGTCTGCCATCAATATACACACTACTATCATAAGCCTCGTAGGCACTACTAAAAATCTCCTGGGCCACACTCATACCCAGCACACATACTTTTTCCTTACTGTCATTCTGCTTATCTGTCAGGAAATTACCAATGGACATTTTCAGATTGCTGATGCCGGCGTAATTGCTTTGGACTCCTGCCAGAGTATAGGTGGTGGCACTTTCCAGCTCACCACCCTCCAGAGATGCTTTGGAAGAATAGGAAATGGTACTGTCAGAAATTCCTGATACAAATAACTCCAGTTCCTCACAGTCTTCTGTTGTAAGAATGACCTCATCTCCGGAGCTGCTACTACCGCCACCAAACATATTGCCAAATTGCTGCATCATGCTACCGCTGCCGGGGAAACCACCACGGCTACCGCTACCGTTGTCACCCCGGGTGCTACCGGAATTACCTGCACTTCCCCAGAACTGCTGCATCTCATTCCCTAAATTTTCCATGTCCGGCATTTCTCCATTCATGAAATCTTTCATGTTGAAGCTGCTCTCGCCACCATAGGCGATATCAATGGCACCGGCATTCAGATTTTTAAACTGTTCCGCCACCTCTGCTCTACCGCCCATACCGATAGCCAGCACCAGCATAATAGTGGCAGAACCTACCACAATACCGATGGAGGTAAGGATTACTTTAAATTTATTTTGGGAAAGGTTTAAATAAACCAATCGAAATATTTCGGATATTCTCATGTCTTGCTCACCTTACTTTCAATCAATACGGTTTCACCTTCCGTCAGACCTTCAGTGATTTCAATATTGATACCATCACTAAAGCCTACCTTTACAGCTCTCTTTTCAATGGAACCATCTGCTTTTTTCACCTTTACATAGGAGTCCTCACCCTCTGTAATCACCGCACGTTTATTTACATACAGCACCTCCTGGATTTCCTCCGAAATAAAGGTCACCTCTCCGGTCATACCCTGGAACAATCCGGACAAATCTCCCTGAAGAGTCGCTGTCACTTCATATACCACATTTCCTTTGGAATCGGTGGTAGCATCAGAAATCTCTGTGACAGTAGCCTCAAATACCTGCTCCGGATAGGCAATAAAATTTACTTTTGCCTTGGAACCCACCGCAATATCAGTCATGTTACTTTCGGATATGGTGACAGTCATGGTCACATCCTCGCTGTTGTATAGGGTAATCAATACATCGTTGGTACCCAAGGCATCTCCTTCTGCCAGTCCTACTTCCGTGACCACTCCTTTGTATTGGGAAAGAATCTGAATGCCGCTGATATGGGAGCTGTACTCCTCCCATTTATCCTGTGCCCGGTCATAAACACTTTCCTGCTCCTTGGCTTCTTCCTCCAGATATGCCAGAGAAATGTCCAGGGTCTCCTGAGCAGTATCATAAGCCAGCTCACGCAGGGATTTGGTCTGCTTGGCTGATAAAAGCCCCTGTGTCTGCTCTCGCTTTGCTTTGTTTAAATTTTTCTCCGCAGTGGTCAGATTACTTTCTGCCTGCTCCACCTTTTGCTCCAGCTGGCTCACCTTATTTTCCATAGTCTGCACCGTGGAGTAATCACTCTGAGCCTGCTGGAAATACTGCACATAGAGGTAAGTATCCTCGGTTTTATCCACATTGTCTCGAGACCATGCACTGTTATTGTATATGGATAGGGCATTGTTATAGAGAGTCCGGGCTTCTGCCAGCTGTGCCTCCAGAACGGCCAGATTATCCTTGGCCTCCTGCAAGCTGTTTTCTGCCTCGGTCACAGCAGTGGCATAATTGTTGATACTGGAATTATATTCCGTCCCCGCATAGCTTCCATAAGCAATGCTGGATTCGTAGGTATATTCAGCAGTCTGTTTGGACAGCTTCTGGTCCGCATACACTGCCTCCAAATCTGCCCGAGCCAGATTTACATTGTCCTCCAGCTCCTGTTGCAGCTGATTCACACTTTCTTCCTCCAGCTCATAGAGTACATCTCCCTCCTGCACCTGCTGTCCTACGGACACTATCACCTTAGAAATGGTCAGACTGGAATCATCATTACTGTTTTGGAAGGTATTGCCGCCCACCATATTAAATAGCTGGGAAAATCCATTAAAACCGGAATTGCCGGGTGCACCACCCATCATGCCCCCTGCCATATTACCTCCACCACCTTTGCCTGAGCTGCTCAGACTGTCTGTATCCACACGCTGCAGAGCACTCATATCCAGTTCAAATAGCTGCTCGATTACGCCAATATCCACAGAGCCGGATTCTGTAACACCCACTGCCAGGGAACCAAAGCCTACCTGTGTTTCCTTATACACCACCTGAGTTTCACTATTCCGTAATCCAATGCTCATTACTGCAACTACTACCAACACCACCACAAGAGCTGCTATGATAACTATTTGTATTTTTCGATTATTCTTCCATCGGGAAAAAAGATTTTTCACTTTATTCATCATTGATTATTCCTCCTTCCCTGATTTCCGTTACTACCGGGTATCTGCACCTTTCCTCTGTCCGGCATGTTGCCCATATCCGGCATATTTCCGCCACCGGGCATGTTACCCATATCAGGCATGCCTTCAAATCCTTCCGGCAACTCCATATCTCCAAAATCCATATTTCCGTTCATGAAGTCCTCTCTGGAAAATCCATTGTCACTATTCTGAGTCCGACCATCTCCTTGCATCTCCTGCTCTCCTATCGCTTCCTCCAGAGAGCTGACAACGCTGGCAATGTACACCACATCACCTTCCTCCAGACCGGATAAAATCTCCACAGACACACCATTGCCAAGTCCTACTTCTACCTGCTGCAATGTATTTTTATCCTGCCGCGTATATACATAGGTCTTGCCATTCTGCTCCACGATAGCATTCTGGGAAACATACAGCACCTCATCCTTTTTCTCCTTTACGAAGGTAATATCCGCAGTCATGCCTCCGTACAGTAGCTCTGTATTGCCCTCTACACCGATTAGCACCGGATAGCTGACCGTATTACTGTTACGGGAAGTGGCTGTGGTATCAATCTCCAAAATGGTTCCGGTGAAGGTTTCCTGCTCATAGGCGGTGAACGCAATATCTACACTGTCCCCTACTGACAGATCCACCACATCCTCCTGGGTCACATCCACAGAAATAGTCATATCACTCATCATGGCATAGGATAACAACGTACCCTGCATAATCAATTGATCCCCGGCTTCATAAGCTACTTCCGTCACAATACCGGATTGCTGCGCATAAATAATGCCCTCTTCTCCCACAAAGGCATCAAAGGCTGCCAGCTGTTCTGCAATCTCCGTTTCCTCAGCCTGAGCTTCGTCCAAAGTACTTTTCAGACTCTCCAGCCGAGCATCGTAAAGAATGGTAGCATTCTCTCCCTCTATCACAGCAGTCTGATAGCTTTGCTCAGCTGCCAGCTGATTTAGAGTACTACCGGCACGGGCGGTTGCCAACTGATTCTCCAGCTTTGTTATCTGCGCAGCATTATCGGTCAGGGATTTCTTTGCGCTATCCAATGCCGACTTTGCATTTTCGTATTTAGACTGGGCACTGTTATAGCCCTGAAGCACCGTTCTGTACCAAGGAGCATTTTCGGGGTCTGCCTGCTCCAGACTGTTTTTTGCTTCTAAATAAACCGCTTCTGCCTCATTATAATTCTCCTGCGCTTCGTCCACTGCATCCTCCAGATCTGACACCTTATTTTGCTTTTGTGTAATCTGTATCTGCAAAGAAGTAATCTCATTTGTAATGGATGCCTTGGCGTTGGCATAGGTGGTCTCCGCATATTCTTTGGCCAGCAAGCGGGCCTGATAATCGGACTCTGCTTCCAGGGCAGCCAAATCATACTCAGACTGAGCTTCACTGCAAGCTACCTTGGCATCTGCCAGGGCACTGTTTAACAGCTTCCGTACAGCGGAAATACTATCCGCCGTAAAGGTAATCAAGGGCTCCCCCTCCTTTATCCGCTGGCCAGCAGCCACATGCACCTGCTCAATCTTCAAGTATCTCTGGGTAGTTTCTTCCTCATCCTCATCTTCTTCCTCTTCCGATGTGGAGACTGATAAATCTAAATCATATAGCACCGATTGAACACCGTATTCCAGCTGTCCGCTTTCGGTGATGCCTACTGTCAATGTACCTCTTTCCACCTTGGTCTCTTTAAAAACCCACTTTTCCTCTTGTAACAGGGGTGCCAGAAACAGGGTATAACAGGCCGCCAGGATTAGCAGTACTGCTGCTGCCAGCAGTACAATCCGCTTCTGCTTCTTAGATAACTTGCATCTCTTTTTATCCTTACTGCGCATCCTCTACACTTCCTTCCTGGTTTTTCTTTTCTGCAGGTTCTCCGATGACAATAGAGGAATTTTCTCCACTGTCACCCCGGGACTGCTCCCCCTCCTTATTTCTCTGACTGGAATTACCGCCACGGCCTCCGTTACCATCCGGGCGTTCCATGCCCTCGGGAAACTCCATTCCTTCCGGGAACCCCATGCCCTCAGGTAACTCCATACCTTCCGGTCTCTGTCCTTCAACGGGCGCGCCATCGGAGGATGGAATATTCAGTTTGACCTCCCCAAAGGTAACCATTACAGTCTCATTGGAGGTCAACTCTCCCAGGTCACCACTTAAGGTCACTATCACATCGTAAGTCACATCCGTATAGCTCTCTGCTTCCGTTATAGGGTTAATTTCCGATACTACGCCTTCATAAGTCCCATTCACATAAGCCTTATCACCCACTGTAATATCTGCAATCTGACTCTGATCCACAGATACGGTAACGGTCATTTCCTCCGGATTACTGTACACAAATACAGTTGCACCACTGGTCAAATTCTGACCTGCCCGTGCCATTACCCTCAGGATACTGCCATTTTGGGTCGCATAGAACTGTCCATCCCCCCCGTTGGACTCAAACAGTTCCAAATTAGCCTTAGCATCCTCATAGGTATCCTGAAGCAAATCATAATCCGCCTGTGCCTTTTCCACCGCTGCTTCGTAATTTTTCTCCGCGTAAGTACCATTATTTAGAGTCGTTTCATAGGTAACCTTGGCTGACAGGCTCTGAGCCTCATAGTCCTCCTTGGCATCCCACACTGCCTGCTCCAGCTCCGGCAACTGTAATTCCAGGGTCTGCAATTCAAAGGATGCATTGGCTACCGCATCCTCATAGGCGTCCTGTGCAGATTCCAAATCCTTCAAATTCTGTTCCAAAACCTTGTACAAACCGGACAATACAATCACATACTGATTATTTTCTCCCGGTCTGATACCACCGGTGACTTGAGACCAATCAACATCCCATTGGTCCATACGATCCTTTAGCAATTGCAAATTCTCATCGTACAATTTCTGATATTTATCCACTTCAAAATAGCTTCTATATGTACCGTTATCCACATAAGAATGGTATTCTGCAATCCTCTCCTGTGCATCAGAAAACTCTTCCTGTGCCTTTTCCAGCTTACCGGTGAGTCCCTCCAGCGTCTCTTCATACACTTCCCGGGCCTGGTCGCTTTTTACCAATGCCAAATCCCGTTCATACTCTGCAGTAATCAGACTCTGCTCATATTCAATGGCTCCTGCACGATAAGCCAATTCTGCTTCCAGCAATACCTGCTCCAGCTCCTCCCGGGCCTCCTGTACACTCTCCTGAGTCAGTTCCAAAATAGCCGTTCCTTCCTGCACCTGTTCACCGGAACTTATAAACACCTTGGAAATCTCCAGCCCGGTGCTGAGATTTTCCACCTCAAACTCCACCTGGGAGATACCGATGCTGGTAACACCATAGGCAGTAATTCCATCCGAAATCATAGAGCCCATCTGTCCAAAGTTTCTGTCACCCCGGCTTTGACTCTCCTGCCCATCTCTTCCCAGGAAAAACCACAGACCTGCTCCTATTAGGGCCGCCAGTATTATTCCTACTATCGCAATCACAATCCACTTCTTTTTCTTCTTCATTCCTTTGTTCCCTTTCAGCAAATTTTGCGCATATGCTATCCATTTTCCTTATCAGAATAACGCATAAATGTTTTCAAAAAATGTTCAGATTATGAAAAAAATGTGTCTTTTGACATATACCGTCCCTTGTATCCACCAAGCACAAGAGAGAATATGAAAAAAACAGGTGAGAAAATAAACTTTCTCACCTGTCCGATTTATAATTTAAGCGCCAGTGAATGGCCGCTTCTTTAACTTCCTGCACATAAAGCTTGGCATTGCTGATGCTGTCAGCCACTTCCTGCTCTGTCACCGAGCGTTTCACCTTGCCGGGATTACCCAGTACCAGGGAATTGTCGGGGATTTCCACTCCTTGGGTCACCAGAGTCCCTGCACCAATAATACAGTTGTTACCGATTTTACAGCCGTCCATGAGGATAGCTCCCATACCCACCAGAGTGTTGTCTCCAATGGTACAACCGTGTACAATGGCTCCGTGTCCCACCGTCACATGCTCTCCGATGGTTACGGGATAATCTGCAGTCACATGGACTACCGCATTATCCTGGATATTGCTGCCTGCACCGATACGGACACTGCCTCTGTCTCCCCGGACTACCGCATGATGCCAGATGCTGGTCTCATGGCCCAAAGTCACATCCCCATTGACCACTGCGTCAGGGGCAATGTAGCATTTGTCTTCGTCCCCACCTGTCCTTGCAGCTTCACTCTGAACGTGGCCTGCAGATGCATGCCGGACACTTACCTCTCCCTGCCCGGCATCCTCCTTCCAGTGCAGACGATGCAGCTGCCCTGCAGTCTGCATCTGGGCAAATCCCTGCTGGCGCAGTGCTTCATAAAGCACAATGGCTACGGAATTGGATAGGTTCAGGCTACGGATGGCCGGTAGCATAGGGATACGGATACAGCTTTCCTCATAATCCACCAAAATCTCCTCCGGGATGCCTGCACTTTCCTTACCAAACATAATGAAATCATCCGGACCGAATTCCACATCCGTATAGGAATACTTGGCCTTGGTGGTGGCCATCCAGATTTTGGCACCGGGATGCTGTGCTTTAAAATCCTCAAAATTAATATATCGGTGTAAATCCAGCTGGTCCCAGTAGTCCATGCCTGCACGCTTGATTTCCTTTTCACCCAGGCGAAAGCCCAGGGGCTCAATCAAATGCAGAGCAGTACCGGTAGCCACACAGGTACGTCCGATATTTCCTGTATTTGCCGGAATCTCCGGCTGATGTAAAACGATATGCATGTAAAGTTCTCCACTTTCCAAATTAATTTACCGGTTCTCTATCACGTCTTCTATTGCCGGTTCCTTTTTCTTATACACAAACAGAAAGAGCATTAAGGGGAACATGACCACCAGACAATAAATATATCTTAATGCTGCCATGGGACCTGCAAAACAGGTTAAAATATATACTAACCCCCAAACCGCCGGGATGCATCCTGATTTTCTTTTCTTCAATATGCACCACAACAAATAAAAAACATATATCCATATATAAACAGCATTACGGCACAAATACGCCAACACCGGTACCTGACGGTAATTCATGGCCCAGAATAGGTAATTAAAGACTTTTCCTCCGGGCCAGAAATCATACTTTACAATCTGGTCGCCCACACCTAACAACGTGTGATAAAGCGCAATATGAGAACTTACATAGTCTCCCTGTTCTAAGGGATACCAATATCCCATAGTATTTGTAATAATACTTTCAAAATACTCATCCGGATACTGCAGTCCCACCTTGATAAACAGCTTAAAGAAATTAAATGTATTAGTTTTCATCAACTGTTCATTGGCATGGTTTTTAATCCCATCTGCAATATAGGGATTATATCCACTAATTTTTTCTTCGGGAATATATAAACAAATCTCCTCGTACAAGGACTTATCCAGTTCATCTCCTCTGTAACTGGCTACTCTGGCCATACACTGCAAGGGGACACTCATACTTTCCCGGTAAACATCCACATTTTCCTGGGCATTTACTGCATGTACTAATCCACTATTGACAATTTCTGCCAAAATGTAAATTGCAAGGAAAACTCCCGATGAAATCAGTTTCTTTCTCCTGCCTTTTACCCATAGGACAGAAAAAATGCCAACCAGGATTAACGTATGTTTCATATTGTTTCTATATAGTAACGCTAACATCCCACTGGCAATCATTCCCATGTAACTGTACCAGCGAAACGCTTCTTTATCCACGTAATAACGGATAATAAATACCATAAAATACAGAAAGAACGCCGCAAATAGCACATCCTTCGTAGCTGTAATAGCAAACATCATATTCAAAGGAAATAATGCAAACCACAGCAATGCACAAATCCATACACATCTTTTTACACATTTCTTATAAATATATAATACTGTATATGCCATTGCACTGCTTAGTATCAACATCTGCGCAATTGTATAGAGCTGAAATCCTACTTCTATATGGCCTATGCTCCTACCCCAATTATATGCCGCACCCATCAGTAAAGTATGCGCTAAAGGATGATGCGTAAAATGCCAACCGGTTACCACATTTTCTATTTGATAGGACGCATCAAAAATAAAATTGCTGGGCCACTCATTTAAAAAGATAGGTACAAATGCCATAAATATTCCCAACCAGCACAACAAGAAAAATCTCGCATTCTTTCTTACTGACAACGTCTCCTGACGGATTGCATCTTTTACAAACCATGCTTGTGCCTTTTCTATCAACCAAAACAACTCATTCATCAAAGGGGTGGTCAATACGGATAACCCAAAGGCGCATGCTATCTGCAATAAACTTTCATGCACTGAAATAAATATATTATTATCAAAATGAGCATATGCACCGTATACAATTGCAAAACCCAATACTACTCCACCTATGGAAGAGACAACTTTTTGTCGCAAATTCTCCATCAATATGTAACGGTTTAACACAAATATGGTTAGTGCTAATATTGCAATAGAACCGAGATTATAGCCAAAATATGTGCCACCATAGAAATTTACCTGATTAGTCAAAGAATTAATCCTTGCAAATGATAAAACACATAAATAGGATAACACTACTACGACCGTTCTTCTCAACCAGCTTAACTGTCTTATTTTCCCCATCATTTCTTTTCCTCTCGAAGCTTCTTCACAAACCGTTCCATTCTTTCCATAGCTGTTTTCAGCTTTTCCAAGGAATAAGCATAGGAAATACGCAAATATCCCTCTCCGCTGTCGCCAAAGGCAGTACCGGGTACTGCTGCTACCTGTTCCTCCTCCAGGAATCGGGTAGCAAATTCATCACTGGTCATACCAAATTCCTTG
>JAFUKK010000124.1 GCA_017473665.1 Lachnospiraceae bacterium | reverse complement strand
GCGAATAACTGGGTGGATGTTGGAATGACCAATTACGTACAATATCTGCATATTGCAGCGGTGGATGTGGCTGGGAACATTGGACCAACAATCCATGTACCGGTGAAAGAAAAGGAAGTTGCTCCTGATATTCCGCCGGATGATGACTACATAGAAGAAATACCAATTAAAACGGAGCAGGTGTTGTTAAAGGATACGGAATATGTTTATCCGGCAGAAACCGGAAAATACTTTGTGAAGGCAGATGGGAAAACAGAGCATACGCTGGATATAGCGGGCTATACCGATGGAAAAGCATCCAACCATTATCAAATTGATTGGCTGCAGATGGTTTCCGGAGATGGTTCGTCACAGGAATGGTATCAGACACAAATTCCGAAGGTCAATACCCAGGCTGGAGATGCAGAGTTTACAAATGAGCAGCTGAGGACGGATGCTTCCGGGGAAGAGCTTATTTATCTGAGTCCCACATCAGCAATCGCGAAACGAACAGATGCAGCTAAAAAGGTAAAATTGGCCCAGCGTTTCAGTATTGCAGCAGAAAACGACGGAAAACAGATTGTGGTATATCCCCGTGCCATGGCAGAATATGAGGGCAAGGAATACTGGTCTGATCATAAAGAAGACAAATCCCATGGTATTACTTTGATTCCGGATGCAGAAGCGCCGGTGATTGTTGGAATAGAGACTTGGGAGAATGCCGGAAATATTGATATGACGGAGGAAAGCAAAGACTTTGTAATTACTGCAACAGATGATGGCAGCGGCGTGAGAGAGCTTATTATTACCATTACCAATCTGGACAACCAGATGCAGCGTACCTATACCTCTGATACCGGTGAGCTAGTTATTACCATGGAGAAAGATGATTATCTGTTCCTGGGTGATTTTGTGGTTTCAGCAGAATCTTCCGACAATGTTGGTAATGTGAATCTGCAGGAGAGTGAAAGTCTTGCGTTTACCCTGGATGCAGAGCTTCAGAAAACAAGGGAGCCATATAATGGAGAATTTAAAGCCGGTGATGGAGCAAAGATTAGGATTACCACAGGAGGATATGCGGATAAGGTAATTATCCGATTCCCAAATGAGCTGCTTTTATGCAATCCGAAGCTTGGTAAAGAATATGTTTATGAATTCCCGGAGGCAATAAAGACGGAGATTTATGAATTTAACATACCTTTATCTACACCAAGCGGTGATTACATCATAGAAGTAGAAGCGTGGAAGAATGGACGCAAGCTGACGGAAGAATTGCAGCTTCCGGTACAGACAAATGGCAGCATTACAGAGGAACTGCGGACGAGGATACGGGATAATGGTGTATAGTATCAAGAGTATTTTACTATTATGCAGCCTTGCGGTTATGACCATATACCTGATAGTAGCCGCTGATGAGGACGCTAAAAGCTTTGAAGTAACGCGGCTGAAGCATTTGATAGGATTCATTCCTGCTGAGTTGATCTTGCTGGTGTATGTAAAAGAACGATCCTTATTTGATATCGGTATGATCGCATTATTTGTTCTTTTATGCCTTGTCATGGGAATGATGAGGATATATGGAATGGCAGACGGTTTTGTGTTTGCAAATTTGATACTGCTATTTGGAGGTGTAGGCGGAACTGCCGGCATCGGTCTGGTTATTCTGATCATGATACTGGCATGCTTTTCCGGAATGACGGAAATGCTGCTCAGGAAAATGGTGACGATGGCAGGTTTCAGACGGAACAGGCATATCGCATTTGTACCTCATATACTGACCGGATACACAGCGGTTATGGTAGCACTATTTATCTGGTTCAGATAAAAGAAAATATAATAGAATCCTTATGGGAGAAGTAAAGAGAGAGGTTAGTCAAAAAGCTAACCTCTTTTCACTGTGTACTATAAATTGGACTGATAACTATTTGGCATGGATTTCCATGCTAAATCCCTTTACAACCAAAAGAAATTTTGGTATTATTTAATCGAACAGGTGTTCTTTTGGAGGTGAGTGGTAATGGAAGGTAATCAGGGAACACTGAAGATGGGAGATATTATTCCGGTTGATATACCAGTTGAGATGATGGTGTATGTGGATACTGACGGAGAGATGACACCCCGGCATCTGCGATACGAAAAAGAAGGTGGGGAGAAGATATTGATTTCCTTTGCACGAGGCGATACCATAGCCAGAGGAGACTATAATTATGTAGGAATTAAAGAGAAACAATATATATGTTCTACCGTAGTTGATGGAATCAGGACCACTCTGGAGATTCGTTACCGGGTGGCGGATCAGAAATGGCGGATACACCGCTTTTTATAGGTATGGATAGATTTATTTTTCATGTGGATGCCAATTCTGCATTTTTAAGCTGGTCTGCAGCATACCGGATTCATGTGTTAGGTGAGAAGACAGATTTAAGGGATATCCCCAGTATTGTGGGAGGAGATCAGGAAAAGCGTCACGGAATTGTACTTGCAAAGTCGGTTCCGGCCAAAAAATACGGGATCCAAACGGGAGAGGCCATCATGACTGCCAGGCAGAAGTGCCCGGAACTTGTGATCGTGCCACCGGATTATGGTCTGTATGTGAATGCTTCAAGGGCTTTTATGGAGATTCTTCGGAAGTACAGCGACAATGTGATCCAATACTCTGTGGATGAGGCGTGGGCGGTGTTCGATGGATATGAGAATGTTTATGGCAAAGGCAGAGAAGTAGAGTTGGCATTAAAAATTAAAAAGGAAATTTACAAGGAATTGGGGTTTACCGTGAATATTGGTATCTCCAACAATTTCCTGTTATCGAAGATGGCAGGAGACTTGTCAAAACCGGATAAAGTGCACACACTATTCCCGAAAGAGATCGAAAAGAAGATGTGGCCGCTTCCGGTATCAGAGCTATTTTTTGTAGGTAGGGCCACCACAAGGAAGTTATTCAATCTGGGTATTAAGACCATAGGCGAGCTGGCTCATGCAGACGAGGATATGATAAGAACTCATTTGAAGACCATGGGGGTAGTGGTTCAGAAGTACGCAAGAGGCGGGGATTTGGAACCATATATGTATACCCATGAAGCAAACAAGGGGTATGGAAACAGCCTCACAGCTCCACAGGATATTACGACCTATGAATATGCAGACCATTTACTGCTGTCGTTGTGTGAAACAGTGGGAGTGAGACTTCGGACGGATGATGTAAAAATCAGTGTTGTGGCGGTACACATTACTACTTATGAATTCCAATACTCCAACAAACAAATGC
>JAFUKK010000123.1 GCA_017473665.1 Lachnospiraceae bacterium | reverse complement strand
TCTTCAGACTCTTCAGGCACCTCAGATATCTCAGGCTCCGCGGGAACTTCCGGTATCTCGGGCTCTTCAGGCTCTTGAGGTGCCTCAGGAGTCTCAGGCTCTGCGGGAACTTCCGGAACCTCGGGCTCTTTAGGAACTTCCGGTATCTCAGGCTCTGCGGGAACCTCCGGTATCTCGGGCTCTTCAGGCTCTTCAGGCACCTCAGATATCTCAGGCTCCGCGGGAACTTCCGGCTCCACGGGGGCAGGCGTCACCTCCAGAGTACCAAAAGTACAAAGAACTGTATAATTGTCTCCGTTAGTACCCTCATTCCAAAGAAAGGTAAAGCTATTGGCACTGCTCCCCACTTCAGTCTGACTACCTGTCATGGTATATGTGGCACCTTCACCTTCAACAAATCCTTCTGCCGCCACCATCTCACCCACCAGGGGGAGTCCGTCATGGATTTTGCTCAAATCGGCAGAAATCATGGTCAAAGTCTTTTTCGTAATCTCCAGACTGCCGCTTTCTAACGTCACATTGATATATTTATCAGTAATATTTCTACCATAACCATCTCTGATAATATAGCTATGGATTACATTTTCTACGGTGCCCGCATCCTTTATGACAGAAAGGATGGTCACCTCTCCGGTATGCCCCTCAGCCAGACCGGTAACACTCTTTAGTCCTGCCCTCAGAGGCTCCCCGTCATACTCTTTTATGGCGCTATCCGCAGTAAAAACAACCGGTTCCTCCACCACAGGCACCTCAGGAAGATACCTACCATAATAATTTACATTACAAGATATGATATCCGTCGGTAATACGGGCTGTGTACAGGCACTATCCTGATACCAGCCGTCAAATTCATACACTATTCCATTCACCGTCTTGTGATCCGGCGTAGACATGGCCAACCCACTGACTGACGTCCCTATATCTACCAGGGCAGAACGATTCTCATCCAGGGCAAATCCTTCCGCTCCGGGCTCCTGCACCAAAAAATGCACGGTACAATCCGAAACAGAATAAACGGTGATATATCCGTCTGCATGAAATGTATTGGTATGACTTACCGCCGGGGCATTGTATCCGTTATTGCCGGCATTGGCACCGGAGGCCACCAACAATCTCATCCAGGTGATGAGATAGGCACCATCCTTCTCTCCGGCATAACTCTCTGCCTCCGCCTCTGTAGCTACCCACTCATATACCTTGTCCTCTACCGTAATATCCGGATAGACCGAGGGCATCTCCAGACTATATGTATCGGAACTGATTCCGCCATTGCAAATCCTCGTCCCGGAAGGATAACTAACCGGGGCATCAATACCACTGATGCTCCCCACACCCATGCCGTTCCACTTGGTATCCGCATTCCCCGCATCATCCAGACTCTTGCCGGGAATCAACGTATAGAAATATACCGCGTGGGAATCCGTCACAGCCTCGGCCTTCACAATCCGCAGGGATGGGGTATCTGACATATGATTACCTGCCGTACTCAACAGAAACGCAAGTACCATAGCCAGCATGGTCTTCCATATTCTCCTCATACTTCGCGCGCTCTCCTTACCATTCTCCACTCAAAACTACTTTCCCAGTATACGGCATGAATATTATGATGTCCATACCGCAAATTTGACGTTTTTCCACTATTCTTTTGATTTTCACATGGTCACTTTACACATGAAAAAGGCGAAACAGCCACAAGACTGTTTCGCCTTTCTATTACTTAGCTTATGGATAAATTCTCCATGTCGCCTACCTCTTCCGTATACTTCCGGGCAAGCTTTTCTTCCAGTTCTTTAACCTCTTTGGTTACCTTATGGTTTTTTACCACAAAAACCACAATCACCAAAAGCAATACGAGCAATGCAGGGATTTCCGCCATGCCGAAACTGATAATAGTATGATCAATGATTTCTTTCATCTGCTTACTCCCCCTTTCTTACTCTGCATCTGTTGCTTGTGTTTCTTGTAAAAAAACCTTTTCACGCTTTTTCTGGTTGCGGCTGTGCATCAAAGCTATCACTACCATCAGCACTCCTACCAGCAGCGCGAAGGGAGTCCAAAAGCACATGCCCAATGTTTCATGAATAAATGTAAATAATTGATTTAACATGTCCTTTTCCTCCTAGTTCATCTTACGGTCTTCCAACTGTGCCTTCAGTCCCAACACCTTTGCCTGCATCTTCTTCATACGCTTGGTGTGTGCTACCAAAACAGCCATTGCAGCCAGCATGAGCAGCAGACTTGCAATATTACAGTAGTGATCGCCAACTTCCTTACCGCCACCCAGATTTATATTGGCCAAAGGTGCTTCCTCCGCTCCAATGGGTACCAGCTTGATATTGCCCTCTTCATCTACCACTACCTGGATATCTACGGATTCCACCACTTCCGGCTCTTCCTCCACCGTTTCCTGCACTTCCGGTACAGGAGCAGGTTCAACGGGAGTCGCTACAGGTGTAGGCTCAGGATCTTGAGCAATCACCTGAGGTTCCGGAGGCGCTGCCTCAGGCTCCTGGGGTGCAGGGGTGGGATTAGGTACTACCGGCGCAGGATTTGCCGTATATACTACAGTAATAATCAAATTTGTAGCAGGCATACCTTCGACGGAGCTGTTAACAGAAGCATAGTTAGGTGTATAACCATTGATTCGGGGGGATTCAATGTTAAAGGAAGCACCTGCCTCCAGCTCTGTTGTATAATCAGCCGACATTGCATTACCGGCAGTATCTACATAACGGATAGTCAGGCTATATTTCAATACAGGATTGATTACCAGCTGACCGTCCTCCACTACAAAATTCACAACTCCGAAGTTGGTATTGTGATTGATAAAATCTTCAGGCTTTACATCCATGCTGTATGCACCTGCTTCAATGCCGGTAACAACTGCGGAACCCTTGAAGCTAAAATCAGTCTCCTTATACAGAGGATTACTAATGTTTGCTACTGTATATCCGTTTACTGCCTTCTGAGCGCCGTCATAGGTAAACTGACCGCCATTTTCTCTAATGGTAACCACCACATTATCAATAGCATTAATTACCAGTTGTCCGCTACCCTCTGCAATTACAAACTTAATGTTGCTGAAATTGTCATTGGTGTTTTTGAAATCCTCCGGCAGTATCTCCATATCATAGATACCTGCATCAGTACCCTTGGCTGTAGCTTCGCCGGTAAAGTCAAAGTCATCCTCATCATATAAAGGATTATCAATGCTTACGGTATAACCGCCAATAGTCTTCTCGGTACCGTCATAAGTATGCTCTCCGCCATTTCCGGTAATGGTCACGATGATTTCATCGGTCACAGGACTGATGGTCAACATACCGTCTACAATCACAAAGTTAACTTTAGTGAAGTTTTTACTGGTATTAGCAAAATCCTTTGCCCCAAGCTCCATCTCATAGGTGCCTGCATTGACACCCTTGACTTCTGCATTACCGGTAAAGTCAAAGTCATCCTGTGTATAATCTACCTTGGAATTGGTGCTGATGGTGTAACCGGTCACTGCTTTCTCAGTACCGTCATATACATAACTGCCACTATTCTCAGTAATAAATACGGTTAGTTCATCCACAGGATCAATTACCATCTGTCCCTGTACCACTTCAAAGGTAACATTACGGAAATTATTACTGATATT
>JAFUKK010000122.1 GCA_017473665.1 Lachnospiraceae bacterium | reverse complement strand
TCCACAAATAAATCCGAATAAAAATACTTTAAGAAATCAATAATCAGACGCACTGTCTCACTACCTTACAAATAGGTACGGTAAGGAAGATAAGCCACCTTCGATTTGGTATCTACCCCTATAGGCTTGCCATCAATTAATATCTGACCCTGGGTAGGCTGCAACACTCCTGTAAGCATCTTAATGAGAGTGGTCTTACCGGAACCATTGGGTCCTAACAAACCGATAATCTTACCCTTTGGAAGCTTCAGATTTACATTATTTACTGCCAAAAATCTGGAATCATAAGATTTGCACAGATTTGTAAGTTCAATTAATTCACTCATCTTTTCCTTCTCCCTCAATCACTTCATGAATTAAATTTTCAATATCCTCATTGGAAAATCCCAATTCCTTCAGTTTACGGATAAAGTATTCTGTCTCTTCAGAAGCCATTTTCTTACGGATACCCGTAAGCAGCTCCTCATCCTCAGTAACAGTACGGCCATTGGTACGATTGGTTACAATCAGGCCGATACGCTCTAATTCCACGTATGCCTTTTGCATTGTATTAGGGTTTACTGCTACATTCAGTGCCATTTCACGCACACTGGGCAGTTTACCTCCCGGGGGATAATATCCCGCAATAATCTGCATCTGAATCCGCTCTACCAACTGAAGATAAATCGGTCTGTCAGAATCTAATTCCCAAGCCATGTGCATCCTCCTTTCGTGTATAATCTATCACGTATCGTTGTATTAATGATATAATACATTAATGCAATTGTCAATAGCTTGTTTCATAAAAGTTAAAAATTTCTCAAAGGATGCCCTCACATAAATTTTGTCAAGGCATATACTAATCTAAATCCATAATGAAACTAGGACTGTCTATGCCAACTGAAAACACTACAAATACTGCCACCGGCGCACTGAAGGTCAGCGTCACCGTGGCCGGCGAGCAACGACCTGTGGCGGGAGCTACTGTTACTGTGGCCGACCTGGATGCTCCCAATAGGATTCTGGAAACGCTGACCACCGATTCCTCCGGCCAGACCGGCATCATCAATCTGCCTGCTCCTCCTGTAGCACTATCCCTGGACCCTCAGGATAATATTGATAACCCTGCGGATAATACCATTCCTTATGCCCGTTATCTGATAAGGGTCTCTGCCCCCGGTTTTGAACCGGTGGAAATCAGGGGTACTGAAGTATTGGGGAATGTATTATCCCTGCAATCCGTAGCCATGCAACCTGCAACCGCAGGCAACGAGGAAATCATCAGCATACCGGCACACACTCTATACGGTAATTACCCTGCCAAAATTCCCGAACCGGAGATTAAACCCATTACCGATTCCGGCGAAATCGTGCTCAATCGGGTGGTAATCCCTGAATTTATCATTGTACATGACGGTCTGCCGGATGATGCCACTGCTCCCAACTATTATATACGCTATAAAGATTACATCAAAAATGTAGCCAGTAGTGAAATCTATCCCACATGGCCGGAAAGTGCTATTTATGCAAATATTCTGGCCATTATGTCCTTTACGCTGAATAGAGTGTATACAGAATTTTATTTTAACCGCGGATATAATTTTACCATTACATCCTCCACTGCCTATGACCAGAAATGGATTAACGGCCGTAATGTATTTGATAATATCTCCTACCTGGTAGACTCAGTCTTTAACAATTATCTGGCCCGTCCCGGAGTCATTCAACCCATTTTTACATCTTATTGTGACGGGCAACGTACTACCTGCCGTGGCTTAAGCCAATGGGGTTCCCAACAGCTGGGGGAGGAGGGTTACTCCGCCATTAATATTCTACGATACTATTACGGCAATGACAATTATATCAATTCCGCAGAATTTATCTCCGGGGTGCCTTTCTCCTGGCCCGGCTACACTCTGGGCATCGGAAGTGCCGGGGACAGCGTGCGTCAGGTACAGACTCAAATCAATCGTATTGCCCGGAACTACCCTGCCCTCCCTACAGTTTCCATAGACGGCATCTATGGGGAAGCCACGGCCGACGCAATCCGCACCTTTCAGGGCATCTTCAACCTGCCTGTTACCGGTACCGTGGACGCCGCCACCTGGTATGAGCTCTCCGAAATTTACGTGGCCGTCTCCCGCATCAGCGAACCTATGTAGAACGGGATACTACCCCGAGTAACCAAGGCCGAGCCGTAATGCATAGAGTGGGCCATATACACTTTGTTAAGCGGGTACTTGAAAAACGTCGTTACTTAGCGAGGTATAACGGAGTCACAATAATACCTCACACCGTAGCGTAGATACGAGTGTGAGGTACTGTTGGGGCTACGTTCGAGCTTAGTAACGTAACGATTTTTCACGTAGCGGAAGCGTGCCCGCGTATAAAGTGTATATGGTCCCTTCTATGCATTCGGTCCGCCCAACCCTACTCGGGGTAGTATTCCTTATACTTACCCGGGGAAACGCCGAAGGCCGCTTTGAAATTTCGGAGAAACGACGAATAGTCAGTGAAACCGCATTCCTGGTAGACTTCCTGGATGCCAATGCCTTCCCTGATACACTCGCAGGCCTTGATGAGGCGCTTATTGGTGACATAGGCATGGACTGTTACGCCGGTGATTTCTTTGAATTTACGGAGGAAATGGTACTTGCTCATGTGTACGTATTCTGCCAGGTCCTCTACGGTGATTTTCTCGCTGATGTGTGCATCACAATAGTGGGTCACCTTTTCTACCAAAGGGTGGGTGACCAGCTCTTCATTGGCAAAGATGTATTCCTTACGCTTGCAGAGAGAATTTAAGTAACCGAAAAATAGAGTCAGATGTCCCCGATCCATGATTTCCTTGGCTCCTTCCAACTCCTCTGCAGTTTCAGACATGGCCAGACGCAGCAAATAGCTACGTAGCATTTCTTCATAATAAATAGGGAAATGATAGGCACAGGACTCACCGGTGGTGAAACAACTGGTCAAATCCATCCGGCCTGCCCCCAGCTGTTCCAGCATCTCCTTGGTAATCCATAGAATGATGCGCTTGGAGGAATCATGCTTATGCTCCACAAACTGATATTTGTGCATCGCATTCTGATTTACCAGCAGGAAATCACCTTTTTTTAAATTATAGGCCTGATTTTCTACCAGAGAAGAATATTCTCCTTCCAATACATACACAATTTCATAGAAATTATGATAATGGAAGGTAATAGCTCCCATGGGAGAACCCTGTTTCTCATAAACCTCATAGCCTTCCTGAATCATGTATTGACGCTCATCGGTGGCCTCCACCTGCCGCATCTTATTCTCCATTCTGCTGATTCTGCTCATACCCTCACCCCCCAATTCCAATAAAGAATCGCAAACTTTGCGTTTCTAGCTTCTATTATAAGCAATTTTTACCCTATTTCAAGCAATATATGTCCTTTTCTTGCATTTATTTTTCATTTATACTTAGAGCATAAATTAGCAATACTAAAATGTATCGAAATATTTTTCAAGGAGGGCATGATTATGCAGATGACATTAAGATGGTACGGTAGCAAGTACGACACTGTTACCCTGAAACAGATCAGACAGATTCCCGGTGTGACCGGCGTTATTTCCACTCTGTACGGCACCGCACCCGGTGAAGTATGGGAGATGGAAGACATTCTGGCTCTGAAAAAGGAAATCGAAGATGCAGGCCTGGAGCTGGCAGGTATCGAGAGCGTAAATATCCATGACGCTATTAAAATCGGTTCTCCCGATCGTGAGCAATATATTGAAAACTATATCACCACCCTGGAGAGACTGGGACAGGCCGGCATCCATATGGTATGCTACAACTTCATGCCCGTATTTGACTGGACCCGTTCCGAGCTGGCTCGTATGCGTCCCGACGGTTCCACCGTACTGGCTTATAATCAGGAAGCCATCGACGCTATCGTTCCCGAGAAAATGTTTGAATCCATCGCAGGCGATATGAACGGTACTGTAATGCCCGGCTGGGAGCCTGAGCGTATGGCTAGAGTCAAAGAGCTGTTCGAGATGTACAAGGATGTGGATGACGAGAAGTTGTTTGAAAATCTGAAGTACTTCCTGGAGAGAATCATGCCCGTATGTGACAAGTACGACATCAACATGGCTATCCATCCCGATGATCCTGCATGGAGCGTATTCGGTCTGCCCCGCATCATCATCAACAAGCAGAACATCCTGCGCATGATGAAGATGGTAGACAATAAGCACAATGGTGTGACCTTCTGTTCCGGTTCCTACGGTACCAACTTAGAAAATGATCTTCCTGATATGATCCGTTCTTTAAAAGGAAGAATTCATTTTGCACATGTAAGAAACCTAAAGTTTAATTCTCCCACAGACTTCGAAGAAGCAGCACATTTGTCT
>JAFUKK010000121.1 GCA_017473665.1 Lachnospiraceae bacterium | reverse complement strand
GTAATGACCCTGACCACCACACCCAACAATTTGACGGATGGTATGGAGAAAATGATGCGCCCCTTGCGGATTTTTAAGGTCCCTGTGCATGAGGTGGCCATGATGATGTCCATCGCCCTGCGCTTTATTCCTATTTTATTGGAAGAGACGGATAAGATTATGAAGGCACAGATTGCCCGTGGAGCAGACTTTGAAAGCGGCAATCTGATAAAGAAAGCCAAGGCGTTGGTGCCTTTGATGGTACCTTTGTTTATTTCGGCCTTTCGCCGGGCCAATGATTTGGCCATGGCCATGGAGGCCAGATGTTATCGTGGGGGTGAAGGACGTACCAAGATGAAACCCCTGGTATATCATAAGAGAGATTATATTGCTTACGGATTTATCCTATTGTATCTGGTAGTAAGCATTTTTATCGGCAGATTGTAAAGTGACTGGTCGGGTTAGCAATAACGCGGCCAGTTGGTGTATGACAGGATAGACCCAGGACGGCTCTGCAGGTGATTGAGGAATAGAGTGTGTACACAATATAAGGTGTATATACGAGGAGAGAGAAGATGAATGAAGAACGCGGATTGCAGGAAGTGAAAAAAAAGAGAGTCCGCCTGGTAGTAGCCTATGATGGGACCAATTACCATGGTTGGCAAATACAAAAAAATGGTATCACCATTGAAAGTGAGCTGAATCATACCTTAAGCGAGCTGCTGCGGGAGCCCATACAGGTGATTGGTGCCAGCCGTACCGATTCGGGGGTCCATGCACTGGGCAATATTGCCGTATTTGATACGGTGAATCCCATGCCTGCGGAGAAGATTTCCTATGCATTGAATGCAAGACTGCCGGAGGATATTCGGATTCAAAAATCAGAGCAGGTGGCAGAGGATTGGCATCCCAGATATTGTGAAAGCAAAAAGACCTACGAGTACCGGATTTACCGGGGAGAGTTTCCCATGCCCGTGAAGCGCCTGTACAGCCTCTTTACCTATCATTCCTTGGATGTGCAGAAAATGCAGGCGGCAGCGGCTTATTTGGTGGGGGAACATGATTTTAAGAGCTTTTGCCAGGTAGGGGCCCAGGTGGAAAGCACCGTCCGTACCCTTTATACCGCAGAAGTAGAGGAGCAGGGAGCGGATGTGGTGATCCGTGTCTGCGGTAACGGTTTCCTCTATAATATGGTGCGCATCATAGCCGGGACCCTGATGGAAGTGGGCCAGGGGAAGCGTGCTCCGGAAGAGATGCAGGATATTTTGGCAGCCTGTAACAGACAGGTGGCAGGACCTACCGCACCGGCCCATGGGTTGATGCTGATGAAGTATGAGTTTTTGTAATGTAATTGGTTAAAAGGTGTTGTAAGAACGGAGGTACCAGGATGGATTCTAACAAAATTACCCGAGAATATTTTGAACGCATTTTGTTAGAAATGCGACACATTGACAATGTAAAGCCGGATACTCGGATGAGACTTTGGGGAGAGGAATTTTCTATGCCCATAGCCACAGCAGCCCTGTCCCATTTGAACAATACCTGTGAAAAGGGTATGGCCAAGATGGCAGAGGGAGCAGCCCTGGCAGGAGCATTATGCTTTTCCGGTATGGGAGAAGAAGAGGAATTGGCGGATATGTGCGCTACCGGTGCTAAGGTGATTAAGATTATTAAGCCCCATGAAGATAATCAGGTGGTCTTTGAGAAAATCCGGCAGGCAGAAAAGTACGGAGCTTTCGGCGTAGGAATGGATATCGACCATGCCTTTACCGGTAGCGGCGAATATGATAATGTGTTTGGACTGCCCATGAAACCCAAGTCCGCAGAGGAATTACGGAGTTTTATCCAGTCCACAAAGCTCCCCTTTGTAATCAAAGGCGTGCTTAGTGAGAGTGATGCCCGTAAGGCTTTGGAGATAGGTGCAGCAGCCATTATTGTGTCCCATCATCACGGTATTATGGGAGATGCAGTGCCGCCTCTAATGATTTTGCCTAAGATTGCTCAGGTCATTGCTGGCAGAATACCTATTTTTGTAGATTGCTGTATTGAGTCCGGTATGGATACCTTTAAAGCACTGGCTCTGGGAGCTGACGGCGTATGCGTGGGCCGTGCCATTATGGGTCCTTTAAAGGAAAAAGGTGCATTAGGTGTGCAGGAGAAGATGGAGCAGATGAACAGGGAGCTGGCAGGTGTTATGGCCAGAACCGGATTTGCCAAGGTGAGTAAAATAGATGATAGCGTGATATGGAAGATTTGAGAAGGAGAATAACATGAGATTAGGCGGAGCAATAGAGAGACCCTATAACAACCCGGAGCAGTGGTTTTCACTTGTAAAGGAACTGGGCTACAGTACCGTCCTTTGCCCCATCGGCAGTGATGCATCTGCACAAACCCGTAAGGAATATCTGGACTGTGCCAAGGCCAATGACTTGGTGATAGGTGAAGTAGGGGTATGGCGGAATGTGCTTCATGAGGATGAGGCGGAGCGTGCCCGCAATATAGAGTATGCCAAGGCTCAGCTGGCACTGGCAGAGGATATGGAAGCCCGTTGCTGTGTGAATATCAGCGGCAGCAGGGGAGATATCTGGGATGGTTTCCATCCGGAAAATTACACCGCCGATACCTATGCCCTGGTAGTAGATACCACCCGAGAGATTATTGATGCAGTGAATCCGAGGAAGACCTGCTATTCCATAGAGTCCATGCCCTGGATGGTGCCCGATTCTCCGGAACAGTATTTGCAGCTGATTAAGGATGTGGACCGGAAGGCCTTTGGGGTTCATCTGGACTTTGTAAATATGATTAATTGTCCCAAGCGGTATGTATTCCGGCATGAGTTTATCAACCATTGCTTTCGACTGTTAGGTGAGCATATTGTGAGTATCCATGGCAAGGATGTGCGTATGGACAATGCCTACACCACTTTGATTCATGAAGAATTTCCCGGTCAGGGTACTTTGGATTACACTATGATACTGCCCTGGGTGGAAAAACTGGGTGCAGATACCCCTTTCTTTATTGAGCACCTGCCGGATTTTGATACCTATAAAAGCTGTGCTGCATACATCCGGGAGCAGGCTGCATTATGCGACGTACATATCAAGTAAAATGCAATGCGTATATAAAGTAAACATTGACAGGTGGATAACCGGAAAGTATAATTGGTTTGTTGTGGAAAAATCCGTGTTTTTCGTGAAAAATATCCACAATTATGTGTTGACATGAACGAAAGACTATAATATAATATATGACTGTGACAGTGTTTCAAAATGCGTTAGTCAAAGCCCCGACGAAGCATTTGAGATATAGTAGATTTGCTGTTCCGGAGAGTGACGGGAGGCGGCCCGGACATCCGCTGAAGTACATGATACGGAACCCACAGAAAGTCGAATGACAAAACAAATATGGAGGTAACATCATGAAAACATTTATGGCTAGCCCCGC
>JAFUKK010000120.1 GCA_017473665.1 Lachnospiraceae bacterium | reverse complement strand
GGATAAAGGTGTATCCGAGATAATTGTGGCAAAACAGAGAAACGGTCCTATCGGCACTGTTTATCTGGCATGGTTACCTGAGTATACCAAATTTGCTAATTTGGAAAGAAGAAGAGAAGAAGACTAAAGAAGAGAATGATGAAGCTACCAAGGAGAACAGTATGGACTGTTCTCCTTTTGTTTGTATGTACAAGCCGGGTAGCCGGCAGATGAGCTAGTATGCAGATATAAATATATACCGTATTATGGGCAAGGAGGTAATTATGGGAGAATTTTATATGATTTCTGATGTTGCAAAAGAGGTACAGGTGGAGAACCATGTACTACGTTACTGGGAGGATGAATTGGAACTTCTTATTCATCGGAATGAATCGGGCCACAGAATCTATACCCGGGAGGATGTGGAGCGTTTTTGCCAGATTAAACACATGAAGGAAAAGGGATTACAGTTAAAGGCCATTAATACATTATTGAAAAAAGGCGGTGCAAATATACATATAATCCAGGATAGAGAACAGGCAGAAGAAAAAGAACGGGAAGAAGGCAAGTTAGAAGAAAAGGTGAATATGGGCATTGACATTGTGCAGGTGAGAGAAGAGGGGGAGGCTGTAAGTGTGTCCGCAGAAGGGGCAAATGAGGATAAGATCAGACGCATTCAAATATTGATGCGTCAGTTAGTACAAAAGTCTTTGGAGGATACTTTGCCTACTGTATTAGAGAAAAGTCAGGAACAACATAATAAGTGTTTGCGACAGGATATTCGTGAGAGCATGTTGAAAGAATTGGACTACCAGTTTCGTATGCAGGCGGAAAGGGAAGAGGAACGTGACCGCATACAGCAGGAAAGAAGTGAACGTTATTATGAACAAATAGATGAGCTGCTACGCAGAAAGAATAGCAAAAAGAAAAGGCGTTTCCTTGTGTGAAACGCCTTCATCTCTTGCGATAATTATTCTTCTTCGATAGCGCCAACAGGACACTGACCTGCACAAGCACCACAGCTGATGCACTTATCAGCATCGATTTCAAACTTGCCATCACCCATAGAAATAGCGCCAACGGGGCACTGTGCCTCACAAGCACCACAAGCTACACAAGAATCATTAATTACAAATGCCATTGTATCATCCTCCTTAAATCATGGAAATTGAGCTTGATATAAAAATATCAATCTATAAATCATATAATCATTGTAATATAAATATGCCGTTATTACAAGACAAATTTCCCTAAAATAACAAGGCTTTTTTAGACATAAAAGTTAGTTATTTTCAGCACGTCTGGCTTTTACACCATCCAGGATAATTTTTTTCTTTTCCAACAGTATATCTTTGTTCATGGCGGGCACACCCTTTAATTTGTATTCCAAACCGAGCTTTTCGTATTTAGATTCTCCCATGGTATGATAGGGAAGGACATCCAGTGCTTTCAGAGAACTTAAACCTCCGATAAAGTAGCCTAAATCATACAGATATTTATCATCATCTGTAATACCGGGTACCACTACATGGCGTATCCAGGTGTCCACATTGCGCTGGGACAGATACTGGGCAAATTTCAGGATGTTGTCATTGGGTTGTGCTGTAAGATCTTTATGCTTATCCGGATCAATGTGTTTGATGTCCAACATTACCAAATCGGTAAGGGTCATCAAATGGTCCAGTTTGGCTATCAACGCTTCGTTAGAAGGGTTAAAAGCAATGCCGGAGGTATCAATACAGGTATGAATATTCTTTTCCTTGGCTAAGGTGAATAAATCTATCATAAAATCCAGCTGCATCAAGGGCTCACCACCGGTTACTGTGATGCCACCGCCCTTGTAAAAGCTGATGTTTCTTTCGTATTGCTCGATGATATATGCAGGCTCCATTAGTGTGCCACCGTTCATCTCCCAGGTGTCGGGATTGTGGCAATAGGCACATCGCATAGGACAACCCTGAACAAATACTACAAAACGTACACCGGGGCCGTCTACGGTGCCAAAGCTTTCCAATGAATGAATTCGACCTTGCATAATTTACTCCTTTGCTAAATCACTCTTTTTAAAAACCCGGGAGATTTTATCTCCCGGGTTTTATCTTACTTATTTTGCCCGCTAGGGAACGTTCTCATCCCAGTGAGAATTAGATATTCTCATGGAAAGTACGAGAAATAACGTCAGCCTGCTGTTCGGGAGTCAACTTAATGAAGTTAACTGCGTATCCGGATACACGGATGGTCAGCTGAGGATAGTTCTCGGGATGCTGCTGTGCATCTAATAAAGTGTCTCTGTTTAAAACATTAACATTTAAGTGGTGGCCGCCCTTTACTGCGTAACCATCTAATAAAGAAACAAGGTTATCAACCTGAGCTGCATTTACTGCCATAGTATTGTCCTCCTATATTATTGATAATCATCTAAACCCTGATGAAGGGTGGGTACGCTACAGGCCAGCGGTGTTCGGGAACAATCCGCACAGCCCATAGTCTGAACGTTTTTTGACTCTTTGGTAGCAGTGTCATAGTCCACATTTACATGGCCTACGCCACTTAACATTCCTGTATCCAGTAATTTTACCAGATCATCAATCATAGCCTTTTCGTCCATTTTAATACCTCTTAGAAAATTGCTTGTTAATTAATTACTTATTCAAATCGATTTCGGATATCCAGGAGATATCGAAATAATACTTGGATATCTCTTATTTATTTAAATCGATTTCGATATCGCCGGCAAATACCTGATCCTCTTTACCCAGAGCTCCGGGGATGATAGTGAAGGTATTGGAAATACCATCCTGTGCATCCTTGAAAGGAAGCTTAGCAACGGAAGACAGAGATGCTACAGCACCATGAGTGTCACGTCCGTGCATAGGGTTTGCACCGGGAGCGAAAGGCTGGCCCTTCTTACGTCCATCGGGGGTATTACCGGTAGCCTTACCATAGGTAACGTTAGAGGTAATGGTCAGAATGGAAGTGGTAGGGATACCATTTCTATAGGTATGATGTCTTCTGATAGCGGTCATGAACTTATGAACGATATCCTGTGCGATGGAGTCTACACGGTCATCATCAT
>JAFUKK010000011.1 GCA_017473665.1 Lachnospiraceae bacterium | reverse complement strand
CTTTATTGTTAAGCCCTTCCAGGCAGAGCGTGTAATTGAAGCAGTAAAGAAGGTTGTTGGTTAATGACAATTTTCTTGACCGGAATCGGAAACAGTTTTTTGAAGTTGCTCGCCGCGTTGGTTATTTTTGTTGGGGTATTGCTGTTTACGGCAGTGGTGACCCGTTGGATGGCCAATTACCAGAAAGGTATGCTGGTGAATAGCAATATTGAAATTGTGGAGACTTCCCGTCTTGCCAACAATAAGTTTATTCAAATTGTGCGTATTGGCGGGAAATATATGGCAATTGCAGTCTGTAAAGATACGGTAACTGTACTATGTGAGATCCCGGAGGAGGAGTTGAAGACTGCTCCCGGAATGGGAAAAGGAGTACCGGATTTTAAGTCTATGCTCAATAAATTTATAAAAAAAGAGCAGGAGCAGTCCGGTATTTCAGAACACGTAGAAGAACCGAGGGAAGAAGTAAATGAATAAGAGATTGCGAATTGGAAAGAAAATATGGACAATAATATGCCTACTGATTGCGGTGGGCATATTGTGTATTCATGCACCTATGACAGCGGAAGCGTCTGAGCATCATCTGACCGGTGAGACGGAAATTTCCACTGTGATTAATCCACCGGGTACGGCAGAGACTCCGGAAGAATTAAATACGCTGAATACGGCAAATTATGTGACCATTTCCTATAATGAAGGAAACGGGGAGGTAAATGGTGCACTTCGCATATTACTTACGCTGACATTTATTGCGTTGTTGCCCACCATCATTATTATGATGACTTCCTTTACCCGTATATTGGTAGTGCTTCACTTTACCAGAGCGGCGCTGAATACACAGACGGCACCACCTAATCAGGTGTTAATAGGATTGGCCCTTATATTGACCTTTTTTATTATGCAGCCTACTATTACCCGGGTATATGAAGAGGCAATGATTCCCTATGAGAATGGGGAACTCACCCAGGAGGAGGCTATTGAAGTGGGTATGGAACCCCTTCGTGAATTTATGTATCCCCAGACCCAGACGAAAGATGTGCAGATGTTTATGGATATTGCGCAGCTGGAATGGGATGGAGAAACCTTGGAGGATATCCCCAATTCTGTATTACTGCCCAGCTTTATGGTCAGTGAGTTACGTACGGCCTTCTGGATTGGATTTTTGATTTACATACCATTTATCGTAATTGACATGGTAGTAGCATCCACGCTCATGAGTATGGGTATGATGATGTTGCCGCCTACCACTATTTCCATGCCGTTTAAGATATTATTATTTGTTTTAGCAGATGGATGGAATCTGGTAATCGGTAATTTGGTACGAACATTTTACTGATGATTTTAACAGAAAGGAGCAGGGAGTATCATGACAGTTGACATAGTAATGGATATAGCCAGTGAGGCGTTATTCTTGATTCTTAAGATTTCCCTGCCCATATTACTTGTGTCCTTAGCACTTGGTTTATTGGTAAGTGTTTTTCAGACCATTACCTCCATCCAGGAACAGACTCTCACCTTTGTACCTAAAATGGTGGGGATTTTCCTGGCGTTGATTTTGTTGGGAGACTGGATGATGACTCAGATGGTTGAATTTATGGAAGTTTTATGGGG
Source organism: Lachnospiraceae bacterium (assembly GCA_017473665.1). Classification (GTDB taxonomy): domain Bacteria; phylum Bacillota; class Clostridia; order Lachnospirales; family Lachnospiraceae; genus Acetatifactor. The sequence continues at coordinate 979 of JAFUKK010000011.1, read as the reverse complement.
GAGTTTCAGTCTGTACATTCATAGGTAGTAAAGATACATAGAACAGGTGTCCCAATGATTAATTTTTCTTTTTCGATTATAGATTTAGAATATTTTCTACTGGTGTTTACCAGAATATCCTGCTTTGTGTTTGTCGCTCCCTTTTTCAGCATGAGCAGCACACCGGCCAGAGTCAAGATAGGTCTCAGTTTTTTTACCGCATGGTTACTCTATGAGACTATGACACCCGCATCCATGCCTGAGTATGATACTGTAATGGGGTATGCCCTAATTGTAATGCGGGAGGCCGTCACAGGACTGTTAATTGGATTTGCGGCAAATATTTGTACTTTTATAGTGAATTTTGCCGGTTCCATTGCGGATATGCAGACAGGTATGGCAATGGCCAGTCTCTTTGACCCCACCACCAGACAACAGACCAGTATCACAGGTGCATTTTATCAATATGTTTTTTTGATGATGCTGATTGCTACCGGTATGTACCGGTATTTGTTAGGAGCCATAGCAGACACATTTGTGGTGATTCCGGTAGGCAAGGCAGTGTTTGATATTGAACATTTAATGAACAGAACCCTGAAATTTTTGGTGGATTTTGTGCTTATTGGTTTCAAGATTGTATTACCCATATTTGCAGTGGTGTTACTGTTGGATGCCATATTAGGTATTATTGCCCGCCTGACTCCCCAGCTGAATATGTTTGCTGTGGGTATTCAATTGAAAATTATGGCTGGCCTGGTAGTGCTGTTTTTATCTGTAGTGCTATTGGATGATGCGGCAAATTTTGTGTTCCAGGAAATGAAGAAGATGGTTGTGGCCTTCGTGGAGGGGATGACATGAGTTTAAAGTATAATCTCCAGTTTTTTGCCGAAGGACAGGGCGGTGAAAAGACAGAAGAACCTACCGCCAAAAAATTATCTGATGCCAGAAAAGAGGGTCAGGTTGCCAAAAGTAGAGAGATTGCCAATGGACTGGGCCTGAT
>JAFUKK010000119.1 GCA_017473665.1 Lachnospiraceae bacterium | reverse complement strand
GATTCAGAATAACAATATGGCCATGTCTGATAAGATTCAATCCACTTTGGTAAATACTATCCCTCTGTGGAAGAGCCAGATGGTAATTGCTATCGGCTTAAAGAATTCCACTGATGCAGCCAAGGCGCAGCGTGAAGTAACCGATATGACCAATACCCTGTTAAAGAAGAATGCGGAGGCTCTGAAGATGGCTACCATTGAGACTGCTAAGGAAGCAGAAAGAGGAATTATCGATATTGAGACCCTGACCAATACCAATCAGATGCTGATCAGTACCTTTGATGAGGTAATGAAGATTCAGGAGGACGGTCGGACCAAGCGTGCTGCCGCTGAGGTAGAGCTGCAGAGAATTGAGACTGAGATGCGTGATAAGCTGCTGACTATGAGCCGCAATTCCGTAGCACCTGCTGAGGACCCTAATATCGTAGATTAATCAAAACTAAATAATACAGACGGGAGCTTGTATGACAGGCTGAGAGGAAGGTATGACCTTCGACCGATAACCTGATTTGGATAATGCCAACGTAGGGATGCCTGAGAGAATATTTGTATTTTACGGGAAGTCACCGAATTGGTGGCTTCCCTTTTTTTGTTGCGGAGACTGCTAATCTATGCAGATGGGCAGAGTGTATCTCGACGCCATAAATTATAAGTTAGGAGGTGGCTATATGGTAAAAGTCAATGGAGAGAATGTGGATATTGCCGGTAAAACACTGTCGGCATATCTGGCAACTACCAATTATGACTGCAAGCGCATTGCAGTGGAGCGAAATGGAGATATCATTCCCAGGACGCAGTATGAGGAAACCATACTTACAGAGGGTGATGTGATAGAAGTAGTCAGTTTTGTGGGAGGTGGTTGAAATGGTGCCGGAACAGAATGCATTGTTGGAGGCTTTACAGCAACGACACGGAAGAGAATTACAGGAACGGTTTACTGCGGCAACGGTAGCTATTTGCGGACTGGGTGGTCTGGGTTCCCATATTGCCACAGCCCTGGCCAGAGCAGGAATCGGACGATTGATTCTCATAGATTTTGACCAAGTGGATATTACCAATCTGCATCGGCAGCAATACAAGGTGACGCAGATCGGCCGCTGTAAAACCGAAGCATTGGCAGAAAATCTACTGGAAATGGCTCCTTATTTGGAATTGGAACTGCATTGTATACGCATAACAGAAGAAAATGTGGAGGAGCTGCTGCAACGGGCGGATATTATCTGTGAAGCTTTGGATGAACCGGAGGCAAAAGCAATGCTTACCAATCGGGTGCTGGAGAAGCTACCCGGGAAATATCTCATAGCGGCCTCCGGTATGGCAGGGATGGGGAGTGTCAATGCCATCCGTACCCGCCGCATTACGGAGCATTTTTACCTGTGTGGAGACGGAACCAGTGATGTGTCGGAGGGGATGGGATTGGTGGCACCCCGGGTAATGCTTTGTGCCGCTCATCAGGCCCATACTGCTTTGCGGATTTTGGCAAAGGAATATGAAGTATAAATGGTAAGTTGATAGGAGGAGAAAAATGAAAAATGATACTTTGTTAATTGGGGGTAAGGAGTTTCACTCCAGATTTATTTTGGGCTCGGGCAAGTATTCCCTGAGACTCATTGAGGCGGCTGTAAAGGATGCCGGGGCAGAGATGATTACCCTGGCAGTGCGGAGAGCCAATACTGCGGACCAGGAAAATATTTTGGATTTTATTCCCGAGGGAGTGACACTGCTACCCAATACCAGCGGTGCCAGAGATGCACAGGAGGCGGTACGTATCGCCAGACTGGCCCGAGAATTGGGCTGTGGTAATTTTGTAAAGGTAGAAATCATGAGAGATTCCAAGTATCTGTTGCCCGATAATCAGGAAACAATTAAAGCCACAGAGATTTTGGCCAAGGAAGGATTTGTGGTTATGCCCTATATGTATCCGGATTTGAATGTTGCACGGGATTTGGTAAATGCCGGGGCTGCTTCCATTATGCCTTTGGCTTCCCCTATTGGCTCCAATAAAGGTCTGGCTACCAAGGATTTCATACAGATACTCATTGATGAAATCGATCTGCCCATTATCGTGGACGCTGGAATCGGACGTCCCTCTCAAGCCTGTGAGGCCATGGAGATGGGAGCAGCAGCCATTATGGCCAATACGGCTTTAGCTACTGCGGGAGATTTGCCCGCTATGGCATCGGCTTTCCGCCAGGCCATTGAAGCAGGCCGTAAAGCATATTTGGCAGGATTGGGCAGAGTGTTGACCCGTGGGGCTTCTGCCTCCGACCCGCTTACCGGATTTTTAAGGGACTAAGGAGTGAAGGATATGGAAAATCAATTTTTTGTGGATTCCCGGTATCTCTCTCCTGAGGCATTGGAACGAAAGCACCGGTTGGAAACGGACCCTTCCTCCAGAACAAATCATATGGAATATCTACCGGGGATGGAGCAGATAGAATCTGATGTGTGCCGGAAGGTAATGGAGCAGATGCACTCCTATGATTATGATAAGTATACTGCCAGGGATGTAAGGGCGGCTTTGGACCATGAGACCTGTACCATGGAGGATTTTAAAGCACTGTTGTCTCCTGCGGCGGAGCCCTTTGTGGAGGAAATGGCACAACGGGCCGGATTGGAGACCAGCAGGCACTTTGGCAATACGGTTTATCTGTTTACGCCCCTTTACATAGCAAATTATTGTGAAAACTATTGTGTTTATTGTGGGTTTAATTGCTACAACCATATCAATCGCATGAAGCTGACATTGGAGCAGGTGGAGCACGAGATGCAGGTAATTGCAGCAAGTGGTATGGAAGAAATTTTGATTCTCACCGGTGAGAGCCGGGGGCAGAGCGATGTGAGCTACATCAGAGAAGCCTGTAAGCTGGCACGGAAATATTTTCGTATGGTAGGGCTGGAAATCTATCCCGTAAATACAGAAGAATACCGTTTTCTCCATGAATGTGGTGCAGATTATGTGACTGTATTTCAGGAAACTTATGATGCAGATAAATATGAAACCCTGCATTTGTCGGGACATAAGAGAGTATGGCCTTATCGATTTGATGCTCAGGAGAGAGCTCTTCGGGGAGGCATGCGAGGGGTAGCCTTTTCTGCCTTGCTGGGATTATCGGATTTCCGTAAGGATGCATTGGCCAGCGCCCTGCATGTGTACTATTTGCAGAGAAAATATCCCCATGCGGAGATGTCCCTCTCCTGTCCCAGACTACGCCCTATTGTAAATAACGATAAAATTAATCCCTTGGATGTGCATGAGAAGCAGTTGTGCCAAATTATCTGTGCCTATCGTATTTTCCTGCCTTATGTGGGAATCACGGTATCTTCTAGGGAAAGTGCCCGGTTCCGTAATGGAATCGTGAAATTTGCGGCTACCAAGGTATCTGCCGGAGTATCCACCGGTATCGGCGACCATGAAAGCAAATACACTGGAAAGGAGACAGAGGGCGTGCAGGGTGACGGGCAGTTTGAAATAGAGGATGACCGTAGTTTGGATGTGATGTATCAGGATATTGCATCAGAAGGCCTGCAGCCGGTTCTGAATGATTATCTGTATGTATGATATTTTATGTGTAACCAACAGGGGGCTTTGCAAGGGGGATTTTTTACAACGTCTTACAGAAATCGCTACCGCAGGTCCGGCAGGTATTGTTCTGAGAGAAAAGGATTTGTCGCCGGAGGCATACAAGGCACTGGCAAAAGAGGTATGGAAGATTTGTCGGGACCACCAAGTGCCCTGTATTTTACATAATTTTCAGGAGGTGGCACAGGAGCTGGGCTGTCAGGCCCTGCATTTGCCGTTGCCTGTTTTGCGGCGGCTTTCTGCGGATGAAAGGAACAGGTTTACTCACTTGGGAGCCTCCTGTCATAGTGTGGAGGAAGCACTGGAAGCTGAAAAGCTGGGGTGCACTTATATCATTGCGGGGCACATTTTTGATACAGACTGTAAAAAGGATTTGCCTGGGCGGGGAATCAATTTTCTGGAAAAGATGTGTGAGAGCGTATCCATTCCGGTATATGCCATTGGAGGTATCCGGGCCGAAAATATCGCCCGGGTAAGGAGTGCCGGTGCCAAGGGTGCCTGCCTCATGAGCAGTGTCATGGAATGTGATCATCCCAAGGAATATTTGATGGCTTTAAAAGGAGTAAGTGATAAAAATGAAATTTAGCAAGGACATGCTACTATTATATGCCGTAACCGATCGCAGCTGGGTGGGCAGGCAGACATTATATGAGCAGGTAGAGGATGCTTTAAAGGGAGGTGTCACCATAGTACAGCTGAGAGAAAAGCATCTGCCCCGGGAGGAATTTTTAGCAGAGGCCATCCAATTGAGAGAGCTGTGCCACCGTTATCAGGTGCCTCTGATTATCAATGATAATGTGGAGGTGGCACTGGAGAGTGGTGCAGATGGTGTCCATGTGGGAGCCCGGGATGCGTCTGTGGCAGAGATTCGCAGAAGAGTTGGCGCAGATTTTATCATCGGAGCCACAGCCAAAACCGTAGAACAGGCTCAGGCCGCGCAAGTGGCCGGAGCGGATTATCTGGGAGTGGGAGCGGTATTTCCCTCTCCTACCAAAACCAATGCCATTCGTATTACCGGGGAGCAGTTAAAGGAAATTTGCACCTCCGTATCCATTCCTGCTGTAGCCATTGGTGGAATCAGCCTACAGAATGCAGTGAAATTGCAGGGAGGCGGTATGGCGGGAATTGCAGTAGTGTCTGCTATTTTTGGAGCGGAGAATATACGGGAGAACACCATACGCTTAAAAGAAATAGTGCGGCAGGTGGTAGGTGTATGATTGGTAGAAAGGAGTTGCAGTATGAAAACAGCATTATCCATTGCAGGTAGTGATTGTAGCGGCGGTGCAGGCATTCAGGCGGATATTAAGACCATGACCATGAATGGGGTCTATGCCATGAGTGCCATTACCGCTCTGACTGCACAAAATACCTTGGGTGTTACGGGGATTCTGGAGGTGACACCGGATTTTTTGGAGCAGCAGCTGGTAGCGGTTTTTGAGGATATTTTCCCGGATGCAGTAAAAATAGGAATGGTGTCCTCGCCGGCGCTGATTCATACCATTGTCCGGCAGCTGACGCATTATAAAGCCAAAAATATTGTGGTGGATCCGGTAATGGTGGCTACCAGTGGTGCCAGATTGATACAGCAGGAAGCAGTCCGGACGCTGGTACAGGAGCTACTGCCTTTGGCTACTGTGGTCACGCCCAATATCCCGGAGGCAGAGCTGCTTTCCGGCAGAAGGATTCAAAATGCTGCGGATATGCTTGAGGTAGCCGGAATCCTTGGAGATACCTATAATTGTGCGGTTTTATTAAAGGGGGGGCACAGCATCCATGATGCCAATGACCTGCTTTATAACCGGGGGACCCATTGCTGGTTTCAGGGAAAACGGATAGATAATCCCAATACCCACGGAACCGGGTGTACGCTATCTAGCGCTATTGCGGCCAATTTAGCTAAGGGCTATGAACTGGAAGTGTCGGTGCAAAGGGCCAAGGACTATATTTCCGGGGCTCTGTCTGCCATGCTGGATTTGGGGCAGGGAAGCGGTCCCATGAATCATGCATTTGATTTAGAAAGTGAGTTTGCAAAGGAGATTATATTATGAAATATCATACACAAATGGAGGCTGCCTTATCACAGAGGAAATGAATATTGCATCCAGAATCGCAGCTCATGCGGCTGACATTGCCAAGCATGTGCCCCATGCAAGGGATATGGATGACCGGATGGCCGACGCCCGCAGAACCTTTGATTGGGAAAAACAGTGGGAATATATAGATATTTTATAAGGGAAAAGGCTTTTGCTTAATAGAGGAATTTCTACTGGGCAAAAGCCTTTTGGTATGTTATAAGTGCATTTAAGGAGAGAAATAATTCAAAATTATATATACAGATTTTGAGGTATCAGCGTCAGCTCAAAGGTAAATTGCGCCTCCTTCAGCTGATACTTTTCTGCCAGTCCGGGGCCGCAGCTGTTGGAGCCGATGCCGTTCTGGGCATAGTCCAGGCACAGTACTGTACTGCCGCAGGATTCCAGTTCGTAATTATGGTCCTTTCCTGTCAGGTCCTCCTGGGTATAGGGGGAGGCATTAAAGGAAAAAGCTTTGTTGCCGGTGACGAACAGTCCATGGGTGTCTCCAGCCAGCTTCACATAATTACAGTCGTAATGGCTGCCGTTTTCCTGGGGACGCAAATAATCCTCATGAAGATTTGCCACCGTATTGGAATAGATGCCATGGGTGCTTGCATGATGCTTATCCACGTAGCTTTCATAAGGGCCCATGCCGTAGTAGGACACCTGACAGAATTCCTCCGGCAGGAACAGCCGCAGGCCGAATCTGGGGAGTATAGGGAAGTAGCTGTTTTTATGTACCTCCATGGATACCAGGATTTTGCCGTCTTTCTGAATGCGCCAGGTGGTCTCCAAATCCATTATCCGCTGGATGATAGGAGTGGTCATGCCTGCGGTGACGTGCAGGAGGATTTCCTCATCCCGGCATTCATAGGTCACATCATATGCCCGTTGGGAAGCCTTGTGATAGCGGGCCTCCATCCAGCGGTGTTTGATATTGCGGTCATTATCCGTAGGTGCACGCCAGATATTTATTTCCATAGGCCGGTCCAGGTATTCCTGACCTGCATATTCCAGACTGGCCAACAGACCGGTGCGCTGATCAAAAAGATAAGAGAAATTGCCACCCTTAATTAACAGATAAGGCTCTGCCTCTATCAGTTGCAAGGGAGCTGTGGAAGGCTCCCCGGTTGCCAGCATCTGCTTGGGGATTTGATTGGTTGTATCCGGATTATCCAGTGGCAGTTCTTCGAAGCCCAATACTTCTCCTTTGCGGAAGAAGGGAGTAGCTTCCTTGGCATGATAGTAGAGTTTTAGGTAGCAATGCCCCTTATCCGGTATTTCCGGATGTAAGGTAACGGTAGCTGTACTCCGAGGAGGGATATCCATCTCCGGAACACTACCGAAGGAGGTCACTTCACCGTCGCAATCTACTTCGTAGGTGATGGAAATCAGGTCCTTCAGATAGGTGAAGTCCATCATATTGCGTAATTGTAATAGGCCGCTATTTTGCTCGTATTTTACTACCCTCACCGGCCGGTGGATGTTTTTAAATTCCAGCAGGCCTGTATGGGGTCTCCGGTCCGGATACACCAGACCATCCATACAGAAGTTGCCGTCATGGATATCTTCCCCGTGGTCTCCGCCGTAGTAGTACATGGCCTTGCCATTTTCCGCATAACCCTTAAAAATACCGTGGTCACACCATTCCCATACGAATCCCCCACAAAGGGAGTCATGGCTATGGAATAACCGGAAGTAATCCTCCAGGTCACCGGGGCCGTTACCCATGGCATGACAATATTCGCACATCAAATAGGGCTTATCAAAATCACTTTTTAAATATTTGTTGATATCTTCTATGGAAGCGTACATGGTGCTATACACATCCAGATTGGAAAAATCGTATTTTCGGTCTTTTTTGGTATGTAGGGCACTTTCGTAGTGGGTCAGTCGGGAAGGATCGAATTCCTTGGTCCATTTCAGGGCATTTTCAAAAGCCTTGCCGTAAGCGCTTTCATTTCCCATGGACCAGAATATTACGCAGGGACGGTTTTTGTCCCGATGGACACATTTCTGTACCCGGTTCAGTACCGGCTCAATAAAGTCGGGATTTTCTGCCACCCCCTCATTCCAGCGTCGGTCCTTGTTTATCCAGCTGTTGTCATCATAAAACAGTGCACAGGCCCCATGAGCCTCAATATCTGCTTCATCAATGACGAAGAAGCCGTATTCATCACAGAGCTGGTAAAACAGCGGGGAATTGGGATAATGGCTGGTACGGATGCCATTCATGTGGTGCTGCTTCATCAAGGTCAAATCCTTTTCCATCTGTGCTAAGGTCACTGCAAATCCGGTGACAGGATCGGAGTCGTGGCGGTTCACACCATGAAATTTCACAGGAGTACCATTTACCAATACCACTTTGTCTACGATTTTGATATCCCGAATACCCACCCGGTCAGTGATTACCTCATGGGGAGTTTCAATGATTAGGGTATATAGGTAAGGTGTCTCCGGGTTCCACAGGATTGGCGCGGGGACAGTCAGGTGGATGGTAACGGGATACTCTGTGCAGGAGTCGTAATCGGAAGTTTCTGCATCAGTAGATAGCGTAGAAATAATTGTAGTTTCACCATTATCTTTAGAAGCCACTATATTACCCTGAGCGTCCAATAGCTGCACTTTGGTAGGGCATATTTCCTCCATATAATCCAGGCGGATGCATACCTGAGCATCTGTGGCTACAGTATCATTCAGTATCGTATTTACAAAATAATCCCGTACACAATTTGCCGGACGTTTCAGTAGATATACATCTCTGAAAATACCACTCATACGGAACTTATCCTGGTCTTCCAGATAGGTGCCGTCACACCATTTCAGCACCAGTACTGCCAGACGATTCCGTCCGTTCCTTATATAGTCGGTGATTTCGAATTCACCGGTGGAATGGGATACCTGATTGTACCCCACATATTGTCCATTGAGCCATACATAATAGCAGGAGTCCACGCCTTCAAAGTTCAGAAAGGTTCTGGGTAGATGGGGTTCCTGTCGGAAATCAAATTCCGTAATATAAGCACCGCAGGGATTATCCTGGGGTACATAGGGTGGATCGAAGGGAATAGGATAGCACACATTGGTATATTGGTGGCTGTCGTATCCGTGATTCTGCCACAGACCGGGTACGGGCAGAGTATCAAAGTAGGAACAGTCGTAGCCCTCTTCATAAAAGGCGTTCTCTAAATCATAAATGCTGTCATAATACTGAAAATGCCACTGGCCACTAAGTAGCTGAAAGCGGTCCGAAGTCTCCCGATGGCGGACCAAATCGTTCATAGCTTCGGAAGCGGGGATATAATAAGCTCTGTTGGGCATGGTATTTTCATGCAGAATATGTAAATTTTCGTAATGTCTGGGAATGAGCATGATGCATCCTCCTTGTTTTTTTTATATATTCTAATATTATGTAGTACGGAAAACCATTGTTTATTTTGGCGAAAACATGTATAAAACTGTCTATTTTAGTGTCCCCCTGCAATCAGAAAACGGTGCTTAGCCATACGTTTGGTTCTATGCATTTAAGAACTATGTTACGTTTACAAATATACCGAAATGTGGTACAATCCCATGGGGGGATTGGATGAATATATAGGGGGTTATTATGTTTAGAGTGGCATTATGTGATGACCAGGAGCATATTCTGGAACAGCTAAAAGAGCTTTTGGAGTCTATTTTACAAAAAAATGGTTGTAGTTACATAATTGAAACATTTACGTCCGGTGAGGACTTG
>JAFUKK010000118.1 GCA_017473665.1 Lachnospiraceae bacterium | reverse complement strand
TAGTAGTAGCCGGAGGGCGTTCCAGAGAGAAGACGGTTGGTGCGAGTCTTTGCGGTGATGGTTATGAAGCAGTCCCGGAGCTGTGAACCGAAAGCAGACTGTGAAGCAGGATGTGGTGTAGGATTCAACGGGAGCTCCCGTTATAGAGCAGGGGTATGCAAGTACCCGGTGAGTGCAGGTTTTCCTGAATTTAGGTGGTAACACGGATGAAATATTCGCCCTAAACGTAGAGATACGTTTAGGGCGTTTCTTATTGGAATAAACTGTATCAAGGGGCATGCAAACGGTATAGAAAGGATGGAAACGGATTATGAGAATTTTTGAAAAATCAACCAAGCTAAATCATGTAAGTTACGATATCAGAGGACCCATTATGGAAGAAGCGGAGCGTATGAGTAGCCAGGGAATTGATATTATTAAGCTGAATATCGGTAATCCTGCGCCCTTTGGATTCCGGGCACCGGAAGTGATGGTCAAAGCAATGGCTGACCAGCTGACCAATATGGAAGGGTATTCTGATTCTAAGGGGCTTTTAAGTGCCAGAGAGGCAATATTGGAGTATTGCAAGGAAAAGCAAATGCCCAATGTGACTGTGGACGATATTTACACCGGCAATGGTGTTAGTGAATTGATTACACTGTCCATGCAGGCGTTGTTGAATCCCGGTGACGAAGTGCTGATACCGGCACCCAATTATCCTTTGTGGACCGGTTCCGTGGCTTTGGCAGGTGGTACTCCGGTACATTATGTTTGTGATGAAGAACAGGAATGGTATCCGGATATCGATGATATGAGACGTAAGATTACGAATAAAACCAAGGGCATCGTAATTATTAATCCTAATAATCCTACCGGTGCCGTATACCCCAGAGAGGTTTTGGAGCAGATTGTACAGCTGGCGAGAGAGCATGATTTGATTCTTTTTGCAGATGAGATTTATGATCGTCTGGTAATGGATGGCTTAGAGCATGTAGCGTTAGCAAGCCTTGCACCGGACCTGTTGACCGTCAGCTTCAATGGTTTATCCAAATCCCATCTGATTGCAGGGTATCGTTGTGGATGGATGTGCATGTGCGGTGACAAATCCAGAGCCCAGGGATACATAGAGGGAGTGAAATTACTGTCTTCCATGCGTCTGTGCTCCAATGTACCTGCCCAGTCTTTGATTCCTGCTGCTTTTACGTGCAGGGAGGAAACGGATAAATTATTGGTACCCGGCGGAAGGATTTATGAGCAGAGAGAATGCATCTATAATCTGGTAAAGGATATTGATGGTATGTCAGTGGTTAAACCCAGAGCAGCCTTTTATATGTTCCCCAAGCTGGATAAAAAGAAATTCGGTCTGGTGGATGATGAGAGATTTGCACTGGATTTCCTGAAAGATAAGCATATTCTCTTTAGTCATGGTATTGGTTTCCATTGGGATCAGCCCGACCATTTCCGTATTGTATATCTGCCGGAGTGCGAAGTGTTACGGACCGCAGGAGAACGACTGAAGGATTTCCTGTCCTATTATCGTCAGAGTTGATGATAATAGAAGTTTGTGATACCATAGCTATGGTGTGAAAAGCAGGAAGAGCAGACTGTTAGACTCTTCCGGGAACAAAGGAGTTGCAGATGTTTGAGACATTTTATCCCCATAGCGAAATAGACAGTGCCTATGAAATCAATTACGCGGCACTATATGAGCAGGGCTACAGGGGAGTAATTTATGATATTGATAATACGCTGGTTCCCCATGGTGCGCCGGCAGATGAAAGGGCAGTGGCGCTCTTTGAATATTTACGTAGTCTTGGCTATGATACAGTATTGTTATCCAATAATAAGGAACCCAGGGTTAAGATGCTGGCAGATGAAGTGAAGAGCCGCTATATCTATAAGGCCGGTAAGCCCGGGCGTAAAGGCTACGCAAGAGCCATGGAACTTATGGGTACGGATGTGACCAATACGTTATTTGTGGGTGACCAGTTGTTTACTGATGTATGGGGGGCCAAGAATGCAGGGGTATATACTTTTTTGGTAAAACCCATTCATCCTAAGGAAGAAATTCAGATTGTCCTGAAGCGTTATCTGGAAAAGATTGTGTTATATTTTTACCATAGATCCTTGAAAAAGAAGTAGTAGAAAGGAGCCCGGAAATGAGAGAACTGGATGGTATGACCAGAACATGCGGACTCATCGGTAATCCGGTGGAACATACGGTATCTCCGGTGATTCATAATACATTGGCAGAGGCTACCGGTATGGATTTGGTATATGTTCCTTTCCATGTACAGACCGGTTACCTGGAGCAGGCAGTAAAGGGTGCTTATGCATTGAATCTATTGGGATTAAATGTGACAGTCCCCTACAAAAGTGATGTGATTTCTTTTTTGCAGGATATTGACCCGTTGGCAGAAAAAATCGGCGCAGTGAATACTTTGGTCAGAATGGATGGTGGGTATAAGGGATATAATACGGATATGCCGGGACTCTACCGTGCCATGTGTAGTGACGGGGTGCAGATAGAAGGAGAGCATGTGCTGATTTTAGGTGCAGGAGGTGTGGCCAGAGCAGTGGCCGTGCTGATGGCGGAAAAGAACGCAGAGAGGATTTATATCCTGAATCGGACCTTAGAACGTGCGAGACAGGTGTCTGAGGAAGTAAATGGTCTGGCAGGCCGGGAGGTAGTTTATCCTATGGAGCTATGTGCGTATCAGGATTTACCGAAAGACAGAAAGTATCTGTGTGTGCAGGCCACCAATGTGGGGATGTATCCTAAGATAGCAGAAGCACCTATAGAGGATGAGGCATTTTATCAGTTGGTACATACCGGCTATGATTTAATATTTAATCCTTTGGATACCCGTTTCATGCAACTGGTAAGACAAGGTGGTGGCAGTGCCTATAATGGTTTAAAGATGCTGCTGTATCAAGGAATCATTGCCTATGAACTATGGACCAGCAAGGCGGTAGCAGAGCATTTGGCCGAGGAAGTGTTAGGCAAGATGCTTACTGCCATGAAACAGAAGAAATAAGCTGTGGAATCGAGGCTTGAAGATGAAAGAAAAGCGAACAGAAGAAAATGTTGTTTTAATAGGATTTATGGGAAGCGGTAAGACTACTGTAGGTTTACGTCTTTCCTATGGGTTAAAACGTGCTATTGAGGACACGGATAAGCTGATTGAGAAAAAGGAAGGACGCAGTATCAATGAGATATTTGCGGATGATGGAGAGTCATATTTCAGAAACTGTGAGACGGAATTGTTAGAGGAATTGTGCAACGGACGGAAAAATAAGATTATTTCCGTAGGTGGAGGGACTCCTGTAAAGCAAGAAAACCGGGCACTGTTAAAAAAACTGGGGACCGTGATTTATCTAAGAGTTCGTCCCGAGACGGTATTTGAGAGACTGCGTTATGACGAGACCAGACCTTTGCTGGCGGGTCCCAATCCTTTGGAGAAAATCTGCTCCCTGATGGAGGAGCGAAGTGCAGCATATGAAGAGTGTGCAGACTATATCGTGGATGTGGATGAACTACGTCTGGATGAGGTGGCAACCCTGATTAAAGAATGTGTGGAAAAGCGTAAAAAGCCTCGCAAATTACTGGTTATTAATGGTCCCAATCTGAATTTCCTGGGAATTCGTGAGAAATCCGTATATGGTACGCAGGATTATAATTATCTGCTGAAGCTGATAGAGGAAAAGGGAAGTGCAGTGGGGGCGGATATTACCGTATTTCAGAGTAATCACGAGGGTGGTATTATAGATCGTATTCAGGAAGCATATTTTGATGGTACAGAAGGTATCATCATTAATCCCGGCGCTTATACTCATTATAGTTACGCCATCAGAGATGCCTTGGCAAGTATTGTGGTACCTAAAGTAGAGGTGCACATTTCCGATATTACCCAGAGAGAGGAGTTCCGCAAAATATCTGTGACTGCACCGGTTTGCCATAAGCAGATTTACGGACAGGGATTGGACGGATATTTACAGGCCATTGATTTTGTTTTGGAGACCGTATCGGGGAAAAATACATTGTCAGGCAAATAAAACGGTTTTTTATAATATTTTTTTGAAAAATAGTTGAAATATGAAAGGTTTTATATTAAACTGTTAAAGAATTATAACGTGAATTTCTAGGAGGATTATTTTATGATTTCTGCAGGCGATTTCAGAAATGGTATTACTATTGAATATGAAAATAATATTTACCAGATTGTTGAGTTCCAGCATGTAAAGCCCGGTAAGGGTGCAGCTTTCGTTAGAACAAAGCTGAAAAATATCATCAGTGGTGGTGTGGTTGAAAAGACTTTCAGACCTACTGAGAAGTGCCCTCAGGCTAGAATTGATAGAAAAGATATGCAGTATCTGTATTCTGATGGTGATTTATTCTACTTCATGGATACTGAGACCTATGATCAGGTTGCATTGAACGATGACACCGTAGGTGATGCTCTGAAGTTCGTTAAGGAGAACGAGATGTGTAAGGTATGTTCCCACAATGGTAACGTATTCTCTGTAGAGCCTCCTTTATTTGTAGAGTTAGAGATTACCGAGACTGAGCCCGGCTTCAAGGGTGATACCGCAACAGGTGCTAGTAAGCCTGCTACAGTAGAGACCGGTGCAAGTGTAAACGTGCCTCTGTTCGTAGAAATCGGTGACAAGATTAAGATTGATACCAGAACCGGTGAATATTTATCTCGTGTTTAATTAGAAAAGCTTGTAAGACAACGGACATAATGTTCGTTGTCTTTTTTTGCACATAGCTGTGTGGCAGATAGGCTTTATAGGTCAAGCACCATGCCGGAGACATCCCTTCATTTCATTTAGAAGGGAGAATTTTATGGAATTACAGGAATTTACACAAAAGGTACAAAAAGGGGTCAGTGTGCGCCTGGGAGCACAGTATCAGGTAAAGATCAAGCAGGTGCGCAAGAATAACAATATTTTACTGCATGGTCTGCTGGTTCAAAAGGAGGGACAGAATGTATATCCCACCATTTATCTGGAGCAGTATTATAGCCGCTATAAAGATGGAACACCCTTGTCCGAGGTAGTGGATCATATTATTGAAATATATTATCGGGATGCCCCCGAACAGGTAATGGATTTTCGCTTTTTTGAAGATTTTCAACAGGTTAAGGGACGCATCTGTTATCGTTTGATTCATAAGGAAAGGAATAAGCAGTTATTAAAACAGATACCCTATGTGACTTATCTGGATTTGGCCATATGCTTTTTTTACGCCTATGAGGACAAAAGGCTGGGGAAGGGAACTATCTTAATATACCGGAATCATATGGAATTATGGCAGGTAACAGTGGAAGATTTGATGCGATATGCCATAGAAAATACACCCAGGTTGTATCCCGGGGAGGTGCGTTCCATGGAGGATATGTTACGCCAGTTGTTACAATCGGAAGAAATGCAGAGGGAGATACCGGTTCCGGAAGATATGCCCATGATGGTAGTGGGCAACCAAAGCGGTTGCTTTGGTGCAACGGTAATGCTATATGGGGATTTTTGGGAGCAATTGGCAAATGATTGGCAGGAGCGGTTTTATATATTACCCAGCTCCATACATGAGGTGATATTGCTCAAAGATGATGGGCAGGAGGACCCGGTCAAGTTACAGGAGATGGTGCAGGAAATCAATCATTGTGAGGTGGACCCCACGGAGGTATTGTCGGATAGTATATATCATTACGATAGAACGGATAAAGTAATTCGTCGAATCTTATAAACATTTTGTTAAATCATATTTTTAGAGAATTTGAAGTAGACATCTGACCGCCTTTATGATATTATATTCAGGGTGATGTAACAAAATTGTAATATTTGCATCCGTAGTCTAATGGATAGAACGGAGGCCTCCGACGCCTTTAATGCAGGTTCGATTCCTGCCGGATGCATTTTACATCACCCTGTTTTTATAATTAGGCAAAAGAAGAAACATATTTACTGAGGGGCGATAGGCGTTTCTTTTCAAGGAGTAAGGAGTGGAAAATGTTAAAGGAGAAGTTGTCGCAGATACGTGACTTTATTTTGAAACATTATAAACTGGTTTTTCCTTTGGTATTGGTAATATGTGTGGCAGTGACAGTAGTGATTGCGTTACATGCCAATTCCCGCAGTGAAGTAGAGGGTATTATTAATGAATCCACACAGGCGGCTTCCGGTACGGATGTTACTTCGGAGGATGTAGGACTGAACGGATTCGATACAGATGTGGCATTAGAGCAGAATGAAAGTCCCGAGATATGGTCACTGATATGTACTTATTACAATGCAGTAGCATTGGGTGATATAGTCACCATTCAGAGCGTATGTGATCAGGTATCTGAAACGGAATTGCTTCGTTTTGAGGAGATGGCCAAGTATATTGACAATTATCCTACTCTGGAGGTGTATACCAAGGAGGGCCCTGTGGCCGGTACCACTATGGTATATGTGTATTACAAGGTCACATTTGCAAATCTGGAAGCGCAGTTTCCCGGCTATCAGGCACATTTTGTATGTACCCGGGAGGATGGCAGTCTCTATATGAAGAAGAGTGAGAACTCTGAAGAGATAAATGAATATATTTTGGCTGTAAGTACCCAGGATGATGTGGTAGAACTGAATAATAAGATTGAAGTGGAATACAATGAATTGATGCAGAACAATCCGCAGACCCTGTTGTACCTTACCGAGCTGGATACAGAGGTAGGTAAGGCAGTGGGAGAGAGATTGGCACAGTTGAACGCAGCTGAGTCCACCACAGGTACAGAGCAGCAGCCTACAGAGGGTGAGGACACCGGTTCGGAGACTGCTCCTACAGAGGAAACACCTACCCAGGAGCCACCGGAGATTACGGTGTTGTACGGGGAGGCTACAGCCAATGTAAATGTCCGTAGTTCTGATAGTGAGCAGGCGGATAAGCTGGGTAGAGCAACGAAGGGCACTATACTCCAGATATTGGAGCAGGGTGTGAACGGATGGACCAAGGTCAGCTTTGAGAATAAGGAAGGCTATATCAAGTCTGAATATTTGAGCGTGCTGGAAAATGCAGATGGACAGTTG
>JAFUKK010000117.1 GCA_017473665.1 Lachnospiraceae bacterium | reverse complement strand
TGCATATATAATTGCCACATTGTTCTTGGAATAATCTATTGCCTGATCCATCTTCTGTATCCCGTAACAGTTCTCCAAATTCATCTTCATTTCCTTCATAATACATTCCCTCCTATTTCCAACATCTTCAACAACGTTCTTTTCTCTTACGCAAGAACTAATTGTTATCATCCCTATTCTTCTTTTTTAATTAATAACGTTTACAATATCATGATTCCGACAAATACAATGTACAATCATTCTCCAAACACTGTTATTGAGTATTTCTCGCTAATGCATATTTCTTATCTCAAAATCTGAAAAACCATAAAAGGATATCTACTTCACTTCTCAACACCATTTCATATATAAACGTTATAGGTTCCCATCCAGCATAAAACATTCTAGTTACCTATTTATTTACTTTTCGTAATCATACCTAGCGTATTTATTGATATATGAACCTAATCCGCTACCTGCCACTGCTAATTTCTTCATTTGCTCAACTTTCTCCGCTCCGGCACTTCTGTATGAATATCGATAAGGTGTCCCAGTAGAAAACTGAACAAGGATATAATCAAGACCAATCGAAAACGCTCTGACACTTGAATTGCCACTTAAGTTTTTATAGATTTGCATTATTTCCCACTCCTTCCTTAGCTTTTTGAGAACCCAAACGCTTATAATGACATAAAATGTAACTATATCTTACACATAAATCCTTAAGCCTACTATTGAGCATCTCTCAACCCCTCCGTTTTTCCCCATTTTTCGGCAAAATTTTCTCAATTTCTCACATCACAGGCGCAAAATCCATCCCTCCGCCCATGCCTTCAAATAGTCATAAATAATAAAAAATACCGAGCCATAAGTAAACTTGCGCTCGGCATTCTTTATTATTCATGACTGCTCTCAGTCCATGATGTCACTTTATTTTAGCTTCTCCAAACACTGTTCTTCCAATTCGTGAATCTGCTTGATATACTTGCAGGCCTGTTCTCTCACAAATTTCTCAGCCAGTTTAGCCGGTCTTTGCTCCATATTGTCCCAGCCCCCCAGCAGGGACCAGGTCTGCTCTGCCAGGCTCTTGGTCCGGGCGAAGAGCTCTGACAGGGTTTTATATTCTTGCACCGTCTCTGCGTCTGCCCGGCCTTCCTCTTTTTCTGCCAGCTTCCGGAAATACTCTGCGGCGCAGCCGCGACCGTCTATAAGGCAGGTGGTGGCATCATCCTGGCAAAGCATCTTTTCAAAGAGGAGGGATTGATTCTCCGTGGAGAAGGCACTGTCCTCTGATAGCATGCGCATCCAGGGAGCATAGCCAGCTACGCCCTTGCAGTAATCGCCGTCCCGGCGTCCGGTCATGACCTGACCGGCGGTTTTAATCATCTCATCATCCCCATAGGGCTCTCCTACCACAGGCCCCAGACACATGACTGCCTGGGTATCCGTATTTTCCCACCAATTATCGCATATGAAGTAACCGCACTCATCAAATTGTACTTCACCCCCAAAGGCCGGATCATGCTGGAAGAAGTTCCATCCCAGCAGTACCTTGCCCCCTTCCCGATATCCGGTGATAATACATGCTTCCGGAGGTCCGATGATACCTTGGGCAATGCAGGGATAGCCTGCATCAATATGTTCTTTGATAAAGCGGATAAAATCCTCCTTGGTGGTCTCCTGGGTCCTGCCCAGCATGGAAAACTCTCTACCCAATGCCTTGGCTGCATAGGAGTATACCGTTTCTTCCGCCCCCTCAGTAAAGGTATGGTAAATATCCACATTACTCATGTCCCATGCCTTTTCATTCCAGGTGAACCGGAAGGCACCGCCGCTGGCCACAGATACAGTGGCATAGTCCAAATCTTCTCCCAGATAATCTGCACAGGCCTTTAAACAAATAGGGTAGGGTGTGGAACCGCCATAGGTCCCCCATTCCACCTTAGGCACTCCATACAATATGGTACTATCTCCATTATGAACCTTTTCTTTCTGTCTCATCTCTACATCGCTCCTTCTTTCTTTCCCACTGAGCAATCCGATTCCATAGATTCCCTCTGCAAGCTCTGACTTTCCCATCAGGGGACGTGTCTTGCGGAACGCACTGGGGGTCTGTCCCATGACCTTGGTAAAGGCACGGGTATAGCTTTCATGGTTGACAAATCCATAGGAAAGAGCCACCTCCAGCACGGTTTTGTCCGTGTGCAGCAGGTCATAGGCAGATGTATACAGCCTTCTGGTGCGGATATACTGGCCCAGGGAGATGCCTGTATGCTTTTTGAAAAAGTCCCTGATATGGGCATAGGAAAATCCCATCCTGCGTTCCAGTTCTCCATAATCCAGCTTGTTATCACCTATATGTGCTTCTATATAACCGATAATGGCACGGGTATGTAACGGATAACTCATTGTCTACTTCCTTTCATTGCATCGCGATGTAGCTTTATTATACAACTTATGAGTTCTTTTTCTTGACTTTTTTGAGGATATGATTGTCTATATACTTTGCCACTCCGTCGGCATCATTGCTTTCGGTAATCGCATCCGCGATTTCCCTTATCATAGGGATTGCATTCTCCACCGCCACGCCGGTTCCTACTCTCTGTAATATCTCATAATCATTTTCATCATCCCCAAAAGCAATCATTTCTTCCGGATTAATCCGGAGAATCTCTCCCAATGCCAAAAGGGCCTGATATTTTCCGGATTTCTCACTGGCAAAACCGTATAAATCTTCGTCTCGGTAGGAATACAAGCGGCATGCATGCTTTTCAGCCAGTGCCCTGGCTTGGTCCGCGTTTTGCAGGATAGCCGCTATTTTGTACACCGGTGCATCCAAAGCTTCCTTAAAGTTCACGGAGCTACGCCACTGTTCCTCTATGTCGGCGCCGGAGCAAAGTAGCATTTTGCCCACACTGGCCACAAAATCATAGTCTTCCCTTGCTAACAAGTCGCTTACAATACCATTACTCTGCCACTGTTCCATAGGGAATCCATAAAGCATCTCCCCTTTATGGTAAATCTGGGTTCCGTCTGCCAAGATGGCATAGTCCGGTGCAATCAGTTTTAGATATTTTTCCGCTTTGAACCAAAATCTGGCCGTAGCCACTACGATGTAAATACCCCTATTTTTACATTCCTGCAAAATCTTCAATGTATAGTCCGAAATACTGCCGTCTGAATGGAGCAAAGTACCGTCCAAGTCCAATACAATTGCTTTCCACAGATTTTCTTTTTCCCTATGCATATCCACGCTTCCCTCCGTTTTTAATATATTGTTCTGCATTATACGCTTGCTTTTGGATAAATTCAAGCGGAAATACTCACCTAACGGTTGAACTCCCTAAAATACGCAGCTATTGAATTTACATAAAAGACACGCTATGATACAACTATCAGACGGAGCAATTGTTCGGAGCAAAATAATTATATAAATGCAAAGTAGATACATTAATTGCCGCAGATTACTCTGCGGCATTCCTTATCTGTTCTAATCTAACGTTCTAAATAGATCCACCAACTCTGTCCAGCTCTTGATTGTGAGAACCTCTTCCCTTGGCTCATACTTCATATCAATTGCCCCAATATACCACACAGGCATTAAGCCGGCTTCTTTAGCCCCCACAATATCGCACTGATACTGGTCTCCCACATACCATACCTCTTCCGGCAGCAACTGGGCCTTTTCTAATGCCAGTTCAAAGATATGTTTATTGGGTTTCCGGTACATATATTCACTGGTTGCAATGATGAACTCAAAATCATTGTCCGGAAGATAATCATGGATTCTTTTGGTAACAGCATTTCCACAATAGGTAATATTACTGATGACACCGGTACGAACCTGACTTTCTTTTAAAAATGCCAGGAACTCCCGGATGCCCTCAGTGGGTTTCCCGGGTGCTGCCGCATCCCAAAATACAGTGTCAATTTCTTCCGGGCTTAATGCAATTTCAATGCCCTGTGACTCATATAAGTATTTGGTAAACATATGGTTCGGCACTTCCACCTGGAACAGGTGTCTCTTTTCAGGGTCGAAGCGTCCCAACTCCTGATTTAATTGATTTGCATAAGCCTGCACTTCTTCTGCAGATTTATTGTATTTATTTTTTGTAGCATATTTGAGCACCGCCGCTGTACCTTTTACTCCATCAAATAACTGTTCATTTACCAGGGTTTGTCCGTAATCAAACATAATCATCTTAGGTCTTTTCATTTTGTCACGTCCTTTTCGTCATAATACTAATCCTATCGTACCTTCTATTGGGGAATCGTTCAAGTATTATATTGGAAATTCCTCTGTTCAAATATCTCCACCATCTTCCTGTTAATCTCATCAGCTCTCTCATGGTTTAGTCCATGCCCGGCATTCTCATAAAACGTAACACACATGCAATTCTCCTGTATAGCATCAGCACCACCAAGCTTTTCAAAAGGGTCCTCCAATCACACCAGAAACTCTACCTTATCCCGGATTATATCCACTTCTTTCCCGGTAAAAGTATGTACCTTATGATATCCCATCGC
Source organism: Lachnospiraceae bacterium (assembly GCA_017473665.1). Lineage (GTDB taxonomy): Bacteria > Bacillota > Clostridia > Lachnospirales > Lachnospiraceae > Acetatifactor. Next base: position 8 of record JAFUKK010000117.1, on the reverse strand, counting down.
CATGTTAT
>JAFUKK010000116.1 GCA_017473665.1 Lachnospiraceae bacterium | reverse complement strand
GCGATCAACAATGTTGTGTCCCATTTCGTGCGCAATGGAACCGACAAGGTTATCCGCGCCGAACCCGTTGGCATTGTTTCTCATAATGTCAACAACATCGTAAAAGATCCTGCCATTGCCTTTGCATATTACGGAAAGGCTGCGGCATTAGGCGGCTGGGAGAAATATCAGAACTATAGAAAACGGATTTTAAATAAGTTGGAAGGCAGAGAGAAAATTGTATTTTTTAAAAACGTAATGATGCAGGGGTATCTGGATGTGGCAAAGGACATTGCTGATTTATATGAAAAAAATTATCAGTTTGAAGAGGCAAAGGAATTCTACCTGCAGGGTTCAGAATGTGCGACAGATAGGGCGGTAAAGCAGCAATGCAGGGAAGGCTACACCCGTTGCAAAGAACGTCTTGATAAGCGTCAGGCACAAATAGAAGAAGCCATGGCCAGTTATAATCAGTGTAATACCAGCTTGATTGGTCAGAAAAAAGACGGATTTACCAGACTGAGAGAGTTGGCGAAAAGGGGAAATACCTATGCGGCCCTTTGTTTTGCACAGATAGCGGAACAGGATGACTATCTGAAAGATACGATGAATCCATTCCCCTCAGATACAGAAATTTTCAGCTGTTATGAAAGAGCTGCTGAGGCTGGTGAACGGGAAGCCATCAGCCGTATGGCAGAGATTTTGGAATATGGTCAGTTAGGTCAACGTAGAGATTTGTCAGCAGCAGAAAGGTGGAAAAGAATGCTATGAGTAATTGGATCAGTACAAAGGTGAAGAATCCGACCTATCGCTACAAGAGTCCGGTAATCTTTCTGGGGAAAGAGTATTTTGACAGCAAGGAATTGGTGGAAGCTTTTTTAAACAATTGGGACGATGGCATAACCTCTTTCAAATGTGGGGAATGGGAGGATTTCTGGGACACTTCTGTGGAACTGGAAGCGTCTGTAAAGGCGGAAAACAAAAGGGTTTTTCACACAATTGGGTATCATATGTGGGAGGTAGACCATGATAGCAATATAGATGTATTGTTTACCAAGGTGCTGCATTACTTTGAACCTGCATTAGAAGAGATTCCATATTTTATGCCGGGTACTTCCCAAGTACAGCTTTGGAGCGGGGAGCAATTTAAACAATTCTTTCAGCGGGAGTTGAAAAAAACGGAAATCTCCTATTTGACCAATCTGCAATTTGACAATCTGGGGGAGGACTGGAGTAGAACATACGATACAGCAGAGCGTGAAATATTGTATGTTTGCCGGATGCTGAAAGAAAAAATATTCACACTCTTTGGATATGCGGAAGCAGAAGACTCTTTCCTAAAGGTGGCTTTCAGTAGTGAGGAGAGACAAAATAGAAAGGGGGAATATCTGGTAAGGGCATATCAAGGTGTTGGTGACAGATTATATGAGCGGGCTGAGTTTGTTTATCAGGGGAAGGTATGCCACTCTTTAGAAGAGGTTTGAGCCCTGTGGAAAGACTCCTGTGCCGGGTGGTCTATCAAGGAGTGGGATGCATTTATAGAGACCCTTTATGAAGAAAAGGAGGGGTTATGCAGTTTTCCACAATGGCTTTCAGGGCTACGGGAGCAAGAACTGTTAAGGTGTTTCAATGACTGGAAGGAAGAGGCCAAGGAGTGGAGACGCCGAAGTGGCGGAAGTAAAAGAAATGAGCTTCCGGAAGAATTCCCGGAGAATAAACCCATTGCATGGGGAGAGTATCTTAAGTATGGCGGACAAAAATGGCATGACACGCTGGTAGATGCGTATGAGAAGGAAGTGGAGAAGCTTCCGGATTTCATAAAGAAACAATCTAAGCGTACACAGGTGGAGACCCTGAAGGATTTGTATCTTCGTATGTTCGGTTATCTGAAAGAGGCAATCAAGGAGCTGCCGGAATATGATTCCTATGCTATAAAGGCAGAGCTTGAGGGGGCCATTGAAAGATGGAAAGAATGGGAGAAATTGAACCAAAGAGCTTACGAAGATAAGAAAATGCTGGTAAATGCAATTCGTAATCATAAGGTATTATCCTGTTGGAATCATGGGTTTTCCCATGCATTGTGGGAGAAGTTAGATAACAGACAATGTCTCGCGTTACTGGCCTGTGCCCCCATAGAGGAAAGCTTTCAGAAGGACTGCGAAGCATTTTTACAGCTGATAGAAGCAGGCACAATAGACTGTGCGCCGGAAAAAGTAAAAGGGTATGCAGAAGCGATTTTTGAATTTATTTATATGCCGTTAGTGGACAAATCGGAGAAACCGGACAAGACCATAAAAGAGACGCTGGATAAGATGATAGAATGTTATTTCCGATTGCTTGAAAGTTTGTCTGCAAAGCTTCCTGCAACGATACATTTGTCCAATATAATATCCGGCGAAGGGTATAAACGTCGCCTCCTTCTAAATCATCAATTGCGTGGAATCACATTGGAAATGGAGCACTTCCTCCGGTTGGCAGAAGATACGATGGAAAAGAAGCAAAAAGAAATAAAGGAGCTGTCGCCGGAGCGGAGAAGTGTAGATTATACCCCCTTTTACAAGAACAATGAAGTGTATATAAAATGGCGTGTGCAAAAACGCAAAACCGATGAAATCCAAAAGGAATGGGTGACCCGTTCAAAAGAGATTGCGAACCTGGCAGAGGAATGGGAAGCGTATATCAATGACAATTATGATAAAGAAAGCATTGAAAAGCTACACGAAGCAGGTAAAGCTAAGCTGGCGGAAGCCCGTGAGCATCATAATGCGCTTATTGAAAAAGAAAAGGAATGGAAGCAGGCAGTTTATGCTGCCAACAGGCAATGGGATATCCTTATGAAGGCTCGCAGACAATATGAGGAGGAG
>JAFUKK010000115.1 GCA_017473665.1 Lachnospiraceae bacterium | reverse complement strand
TGTAGCTGCGTACGGCCATTTCCGTAATCTGGGACTCCACACCATGCTCCCAGAACTTCAATATTGCCTTTTCAATATTAATAATATCAACCTTTCGCATACAACCGGTCTGTTTGCCGGAGCTGCCGATGTATCCCTGCATGCCGACACCGTCCACAAGTCTTCGATAGCTGCCGTCGGCATCCTTGGCATAGGTGTTGATGCTGTCCACCAGAGCACAGATGGCATCTCTTTTATCTGCGCTGAAGGTGCTGTAATCATTATAAAAAAGTTTGATATTCACTTCGGGATTTTTCTCTTTCAGGGCATCGACAGTATTTCTGGCATATAGGAAGGAGAGTTCTACGTAGTCCTTGCCGATGATATCATAAAATTTATTGGGCTTACTATCACGGGAGGTACGGATATGGCGGGCATCACTGCCATCCCAGCATTTGGCATTATCGCCCACAGCTTCATTTACCACATCCCAGCAATATACCAGCCCCGGATAATTGGTTTCGTAGTAGGTAATGGTCTGGTCAATGTAGGATTCCAATCGCTTTTTCAAAGTATCTGCATCCACATAATCACCGTTGCTTTCATATCCTTCCCGGAAAAACCAATCACACATATGGGCGTCCCACACCAACACATGTCCTCTAATCTTGGTCCCGGTCTCAGAGGCCACAGAGATGATACAGTCGGATTTGGAGAAATTCATACAGGGCATTCCGTCTTTGGATTTTTTGGAGGCATTTTGGTCTAAAAGGGTATATGCCTTCATTTCATTGCTGGCAGTAACACTGTCAAAATGGGTGGAAATCAGATTTTTTAGTGTGTAGTCGGATTCTGTATTGGAATTGATTTTGGTACCGAAGATAATTCCATATTCGGATAAAAGGTCTGCCATGGATTCATAATCATAGAAATCGGCAGAGTAGGGAATAGAAACTATTTCTTCGCCGGGTGTTTCTGAAGATTCAGAAACAGCTGTATCCTCGGTGGAAGTCTGGGAGTCCGCAATTGTTTCTGCCGGGCTGGCAGTCATTTCTGTACTTGTATCAGTAGAGGCAGATTCAGAAGTGGGATTGGCAGTACATCCAACCAGGCAAGCGGTAATTGTAAGACTTAATATAACAGAAAGAATTCGTTTCATAATGGCCTCCGTAGTCTTTTTTATTTTATCATATACTGTTTTTAGAGCACTTTCATTGCACAATTATATAATTTTATTGCATGAAAATACTTTAAAAACTATCTAGTCCTAAGGTCCTAAAAATAAATGGTTGACAAAGTGAACAGAGTGCGGTAATCTGTTACACGGATAGTTTGAAAGTCAAAACATTTGATTGTCAAACTATTTGGAAGTCAAAATATTTAAAAGAAAGTAAAAGGAGAAAAAGAATGTTTGATCAGATTAAGGCAATCATCGAGGAGAAGTTAAATGTAGAAGGTGTGGAGATTACCGAAACCACCAGATTCAAAGAAGATTTAGAGGCAGATTCCCTGGATTTATTTGAATTGGTAATGGGTCTTGAGGATGAGTTTGGTGTAGAGATTCCTTCTGAGGATTTAGAGAAGATTGTAACCGTAGGTGATGTTATCGCATACGTAGAGAGCAAGCAGAACTAATTATTGATAAATCAAGGATAGACTTTATGAAGACAACGATTACAGAATTATTAGGAATTGAATATCCCGTGATTCAGGGAGGTATGGCCTGGGTAGCAGAGCACAGATTGGCAGCAGCGGTATCTAATGCAGGAGGCCTTGGGCTCATCGGTGCGGCTTCCGCTCCTCCTGAGGTAGTACGGGAGGAAATCAGAAAATGCAAAGCGCTGACGGATAAGCCCTTCGGTGTGAATGTAATGCTCTTAAATCCCAATGCAGAGGAAGTAGCCAAGATAGTAGTGGAAGAGGGCGTAAAGGTAGTGACTACCGGCGCAGGTAATCCATCTAAGTATATGGAGATGTGGAAAGCAGCAGGGGTAAAAGTGATTCCTGTAGTGGCAAGTGTGGCAATGGCACGTATGATGGAGAGAGCCGGTGCCAGTGCTGTGGTAGCAGAGGGTATGGAAAGTGGCGGCCATATTGGCTCCACCACCACAATGGCTCTGGTACCCCAGGTAGTGGATGCGGTGAAGATTCCTGTTATTGCAGCAGGTGGTATCGGTGACGGCCGTGGTGTGGCAGCAGCTTTTATGCTGGGTGCCTCCGCAGTACAGATGGGTACCCGTTTTGTGGCAGCCAAGGAATCCATTGTCCATAGCAACTATAAGGAAAAGATTATTAAGGCATCTGATATCGACTCTGAAGTAACCGGTATGACCACCGGACATCCCGTTCGTTGTCTTCGCAATAAGATGACCAAGGAATATTTAAAGCTGGAAAAGGAAGGGGCGGACTTCATGGAATTGGAGAAGCTCACCTTAGGTTCTTTGAAGAAAGCAGTGATTGACGGAGATGTGGTAAACGGTACATTGATGGCAGGACAGATTGCAGGTCTGGTAAAGGCAGAGCAGTCCTGTGAGGAAATCATGCAGGAACTGATGAGTACGGCAGAAAGATTACTTGGAATGGGAGTGAATAGGTAATGGGAAAGATAGCATTTGTATTTCCCGGACAGGGCGCCCAGTACGTAGGTATGGGCAAGGATTTTTTTGATGAAAGCCGTGTGGCCAGAGAGGTATACAGATGTGCCTCTCAGGCTTCCGGATTGGATGTGGAGCAGCTGTGTTTTACGGAAAATGACCGGCTGAATATCACAGAGTATACTCAGATTGCTTTATTGGCTACTGAGGTGGCAATTTTGAAAGTAATAGAAGATGCCGGATTTATACCGGATATTTGCGCAGGCTTAAGTTTGGGAGAATATGGTGCTTTGGCAGCGGCGGACGCCATGGATTTGGCGGATTTGTTTGCATTGATTCGTAAACGTGGTTTGTACATGCAGGAGGCATATCCGGTAGGCGGTGCCATGACTGCAGTGCTGGGACTGGATGCAGCTACCATTGGTCAGATTTGTGAGGAGACCGAAGGTATCGTATCCATTGCAAATGACAATTGTCCCGGACAGGTGGTAATCACCGGCGAGGAGCAGGCAGTGCAGGCAGCAGCAGAGAGATTAAGTGCAGCAGGAGCCAAGAGATGTATTCCCTTGAAGGTTAGCGGCCCCTTTCATTCCGCATTACTTGCGGGTGCAGGAGAGCAGCTGGGAGAGGCACTGGAACAAGTGACAGTACGCAAGCCCAAGATGCCTTATGTATGTAATTTGGAGGCCAGATTGGTAACAGATGCAGCTGATATTAAAAGGTTATTACAGCAGCAGGTATCTGGTCCCGTCCGTTTCAGAGAGAGTATTGAGAAAATGATAGAAGAAGGAGTGGATACCTTCGTGGAAATCGGTCCCGGCAAGACGCTAACCGGCTTCATCCGCAAGACCAATAAGGATGTGCAGGTGTGCAATGTGGAGAAGTGGGAGGATTTGGAGAAGTTGTCCGCACTTTTGAAAGGATAAATGGTTGATTGTATGTTAACAGGAAAAGTAGCATTAGTAACAGGTGCAAGCCGTGGAATAGGTCGCGGAATCGCACTGGCACTGGCTGATCAGGGAGCTACCGTAGTGGTGAATTATAATGGTTCTGAGGCAAGAGCCAGGGAAGTGGTAGAGAGCATCACCGCAGCAGGTGGCAAGGCAGAGGCAGTGCAGTGTAATGTGGCAGAATATGAGTCCTGCGGACAGATGATTCAGGATGTCATCGGGAAGTATGGCAGTCTGGATATTTTGGTAAATAACGCGGGTATTACCCGAGACAATCTTCTTATGAGAATGTCCGAGTCAGATTATGACCAAGTATTAGATACCAATTTAAAAGGGGCTTTTAATACCATCCGTCATAGTGCTCGTCAGTTTTTAAAGCAAAAGAGCGGAAAGGTCATTAATATTTCCTCCGTGTCCGGTGTTATGGGGAATCCGGGTCAGGCCAATTATTCAGCTTCCAAAGCCGGCTTAATCGGGCTCACCAAGAGTGTGGCAAAGGAACTTGGCAGCAGAGGCATCTGTGTAAATGCAGTGGCTCCCGGTTTTGTGGAGACAGAGATGACAGAAGCCATGGGAGAGCAGGCATTGGAAAAGGCCAAGCAGTTTATTCCATTAGGAAGAATGGGCAAGGTAGAGGATATTGCCGGGTTGGTGGCATTTTTGGCAGGCCCCGGCGGGGATTATATTACCGGTCAGGTGATTTCCGTAGACGGTGGTTTGAACATGTAATCTGAGAGATGTACAGGTGTACGGATTTACTTTTGGAGCCGCGAGGGCGGCAGAATGAGAGGTAACATGAAAAGAAGAGTAGTTGTAACAGGTATGGGTGCCATTACTCCCATTGGCGTAGGTGTAAAAGCTTTTTGGGATGGTGTAGTAGCCGGCAAAATCGGTTTTGGCTCCATCAGTTATTTTGATACCACAGATTTTAAGACCAAGCTGGCAGCAGAGGTCAAAGATTTTGAGCCGGAGCAGTTTATGGACAAAAAGGCTGCCCGTCGTATGGAGCGTTTCTGCCAGTTTGCGGTAGCAGCGGCAGGAGAAGCTCTGCAGGATGCAGGCATTGATATGCAGCAGGAGGACCCCTTCAAGGTAGGTTGTGCTGTGGGTAGCGGTATTGGTAGCTTACAGGCAATGGAGAGAGAGCACAGCAGATTAGTAGAAAAAGGGCCCGGAAGAGTGGGCCCCATGCTGGTGCCCCTGATGATTTCCAATATGGCAGCAGGCAATGTAAGTATTGCTTACGGATTAAAGGGCAAGAGTATCAATGTGGTCACTGCTTGTGCCACAGGTACTCACTCCATTGGAGAGGCTTTCCGTACTATCCAGTATGGGGATGCGGATGTAATGGTAGCCGGTGGTACCGAAAGTTCCATCACCCCTATTGGTGTAGCAGGTTTTGCAGCGCTGACTGCATTGTCCACCAGTGAAGACCCTGAGAGATGTTCCATTCCCTTTGATAAGGACCGTGACGGCTTTGTTATGGGTGAGGGAGCCGGTGTATTAGTGCTGGAGGAGTTGGAGCATGCCAAGAAACGTGGTGCACATATTTATGCTGAGGTAGTGGGTTACGGATGTTCTTCCGATGCATACCATATTACTTCCCCTGCAGAGGATGGAAGTGGTGCTGCGCAGGCCATGATAAATGCAGTGGCAGATGCAGGTCTGCAGCCGGAGGATATTACCTATATCAATGCCCATGGTACCAGTACCCACTATAATGATTTGTTCGAGACCAGAGCTATTAAGCTGGCCTTTGGGGACCATGCAAAGAAGCTGAAAATCAATTCCACCAAGTCCATGGTAGGGCACTTATTAGGTGCTGCCGGCGCAGTGGAATGTGTTACCTGTGTAAAGACTATTCAGGAGGGCTTTATCCATAAGACAGTAGGATTGCAAGAATCTGAAGAAGAACTGGATCTAAACTATTGTAAGGACAGCTATCAGGAGGCAGTGCCTTATGCACTCAGCAATTCCTTGGGCTTTGGAGGTCACAATGCCAGCCTGTTATTAGCAAAGTATAGCGAATAATTGTAAGCGGCAACGGGGGAGCATCCTGTAGGCCGGATTATTAGGAGGCAGAAATGTCAGTATATACCAATAAAGAGATTATGGAAATCATTCCCCACAGACATCCTTTCCTGCTCATTGATACCATTGAGGAGCTGGAAATGGGCGTTCGTGCTGTGGGTAAAAAATGTGTCAGTGCCAATGA
>JAFUKK010000114.1 GCA_017473665.1 Lachnospiraceae bacterium | reverse complement strand
GAGAAGTTATCATCCGGTTACAAGATTAACCGTGCAGCTGATGATGCAGCAGGTTTATCCATTAGTGAGAAGATGAGAAAGCAGATCAGAGGTCTGACCCAGGCTTCCCTGAATGCAGAAGACGGTATCTCTGCAGTACAGACCGCAGAAGGTGCACTGAATGAAGTGCAGGATATGTTACAGAGAATGAATGAGCTGGCAGTGAAAGCAGCAAACGGAACCAATTCCGAGGACGACAGAAGCTACATCCAGAACGAAATCGACCAGTTAGTAACTGAAATCGACCGTGTAGCAACCACCACCAAGTTCAATGAGAGCTATTTGCTGAAGGGTACCAATTCTGACGGTACACCCGCTAAGTTAAGTTACACCACAGCAGCAACCGGTTTGGGAATTTCTTCTGAAAACTTTGATGAAGACGGCGTGGCAACCATGGCCATGACAGCAGTTGCTTCTGCAGCTGTTACCCTGCAGGCTAGTCAGGCATCTGTTGCATCTACCTCTTCCAGTCCCAGTAAGGCAAGCGTTGCAGCAGTAACTGCTGAAAGAGAAGCAGGTTATACAGTTACTATTGATAGCGTTACCTATCATCTGTATGAAGGCGCTACCGATGAAGAACTGAAGAAAGATGCCACCGCAAATGTTTCTGATGGCTTCTTGGGCGATGATGATGCTAATAAGGTATTCAGCAATAAGGATGACTTTATGAACGCAATCAAAGCTGCAACCGGCGAAGATGTAAAAGAAGTTACTATGGAAGGTGAAAACTTAGAGTTTACCGCATTCTCTGACGTGAACGGTAATCTGAACTTTAGTCTTCATGTGGGCGCAGATGCTACTCAGGATAATAAGATTGGCGTGGACATCCAGATGATGAGTGCTCGTGGCCTGAAGATTAATGGTCTTCGTGTAGATGGTCCCGATGATACCAATGCTACCGCAGCTATCAATGTTATTGCAGATGCTATTCAGCAGGTATCTACTCAGCGTTCCGCACTAGGTGCAGTACAGAACAGATTAGAGCATACCATTAACAACTTAGACAACGTAGTAGAGAATACCACCGCAGCAGAGAGTCAGATTCGTGATACTGATATGGCTACTGAGATGGTTAGATACTCCAACAACAATATCCTTGCTCAGGCAGGGCAGTCCATGTTGGCACAGGCTAATCAGTCTAACCAGGGCGTAATGTCCTTACTGCAGTAATCTAAAATAGAAAGCAGTATCAATTGTAGAACGATTATAAAACAGGACCTCCCATTGGAGGTCCTGTTTTTGGATTAAGATAACATAGAAAGCATTTCTTGAATTCGGTTGTAATAAGTATGTTTCCTGGAAATCTCCTGATAGAGTTCCTCAGTAATGGCGATACGTTCCTCTTCATGGTGATAATAATAAGCGGATTTACTTAGCATTTCCTTGGGCGTACGGTAAAGCACGGGAGAGGCCGGCGATAACAGTTGATAATCGGCCTGGTAATTACTAAGCAGGAAGCCTTTGGCACCCATGATTGCCCAGGCAATAGGGGGGATGCCGGCTTTGTAATTTCTGTGTGTAATCACTAAATTAATAATACTTTGCTGAGCTATTTGAGGAATGTCATTATAATAATCTGCCCAGCCCCCATTGATGATTTTATCCGAGGAATAACTGCTTGCTGCGCTGTATAAATGAATCTTTTCATAACGTTTTTCATTTTTGTAGGCATTCAGATGAACATCACGATCAGCATAGGTGATAAGGTGGTTGAAGTAGTTATAGTCGTAAAACTGATAGGCAGAAAGGATCGTATTTTCCAAAGTAGGAGGGAATACCTTCACCAAGTCCTCCCATACATATCCGGGTAAGCTGCTACTCATAGAGGGCATGCCATGAAACTGATGCTGGCATGCGATGCAACCTTCCAGATACCCTTTGGTAGAATCCTTTAGAGAATTCTCCGGTGATAAGGGATGCACCGGTAGATCGCTACGCTCCAATATGGTACCGATCATGGATACGTCCACGCTGCATTGTTCATTATTGGGGGCGCCAGAGCAGGTGTCCTCGCCATAAGAGGGCGCAGCAAGAGGCAGAAAGAAGCAGTTGGGTACGCCGGCATTTCGTAGTTCCTGACAGAGAAGGGAATCCATAGCAAAGATGTAATTCCATTCATTGCGGATTGTGGCAGAATAATAGTCCGCATCATAACCCTTTACCAGCCATGCCACATAAGGAAGTCCCATTGCGCCGCAGGCAAGAGAAAGAAAGGGATAAAAATCAAGGGAAAAAATAAAAACGGGGTCTGATTGTTTGATCTTAGTCAAAAGTTGACTTAAATAGTTGGCTGAGTCACTATCGTCTTGGGACGGTGCAGGCTGATAAACCAGGCTGCAGCCGGCAAGCTGAAAGGCACGCTCAACTTCCCGCGTAAGTATAGAATCTGTTTGTATATATAGTATTTGCATAGCAAGCTCCTTATTTTAATAGAGAATCCAGGTTTGAAATATGAAGCATTTTCTTTAGTACTTCCGGATAATTAAAGTATTTGCGTACAGTTTCGTATCCGTTATTCTCGATTCGTTTCCGTTCTGTTTCGTGAGCCAAATAGAATTTGGCTTTATCATATGCTTCCTCGATGGAATGATAAATTAATAGGTTTTCCCGGTCTTTAAAATATTCTTCAAAATCCTTTTGATAATTAGTTAACAGCAAACCGTGACTGCCCATAATATCCAGACAACGTTGAGGGATTCCGGTCCTAATGGAACGGAATGTTACATTAACATTAATGCGACTGTTTTTGAAGGCTTTGGGCATTTCCTGATAGTACTCGATTGTTCCGCAATGAGTCACATTACTGAGCACCTCGTTGGTGGAGGTGGAGTAAAGCTTGAAATCCCAATGCTTGGAAAGCATGGTAATCAAAAGTAAACGTTCTCTGTTGGTAACCATTTTGTTCAACAGAATGCTCAAACTGCCTGCAGAAGGAGTATCAGAGCTGGGTTTATCCTTTTCCCATTCGCTTTGTATGGCCTTGTTAAAGTCCGGCTGAGAAACCCACTCCATAAATTTATCTGTAAGAACCGTGGCAAACAAATCATAGCCGTACTGTTGTAATTGATTGTCCACCAGAGCATTCAGATAGGCTTTTTGATAATCCTGCAAGTAATTTAGTGCAGTAATCAGTTTGGTGTCATATAATGCTCCAACGAAAGAAATAGAGGCTTGATATTTCGAGATTTCTTCCGGGGTACATATAATGTTGTCGAGACGCTCCACATTGACAGCTAAGGGCATGTAATATACATTCGTACATCCTCTGGAGATGTAGTCCTGGGCCTCTGCGCTATCAAATAAAAACACATGATTGGTCGGATATCGCAGATATCTTAAATCTCCGATATAAGTGGGCGAATCATAACACCAGGCTACATATGGAGTATCGTGGGTATAACAAGCTTCTGCTACCATGGCAAAGTAATTTACTGAAAACACCATATCGTAGGAATGGAAGTCCAAGTGTCTGTTTACCTGATCTAAAAAATCCTCATCATACGTCCAGCTCTTAGAGGGAGTCTTATAGGTGTGGCATTCAAAACCGAGAGACTCAAAAGCCAG
>JAFUKK010000113.1 GCA_017473665.1 Lachnospiraceae bacterium | reverse complement strand
GGAGCGGAGACTGGGAGCGGATGATGCGGGCGGCGGGATTTGGGGGCTTGTAATTTGGGGCGGAAAATGAGAAAATATATTGTTAAGCGAAAGTGGTTAGGAGGATGATTATGTACATTATCGTAGGGCTTGGGAATCCGGGCAGGGAATATGGAAATACCAGACATAATATCGGATGGGACGTGATAGATGTGCTGGCTGACCGGGCGCATATGGATGTGTTAGAGAAGAAGCATAAGGCCATTATCGGTAAGGGTGTGATTGCGGGACAAAAATGTATACTTGCGAAGCCCCAGACGTATATGAACCTGAGTGGTGAGAGTGTCAGGGAACTGGTGGATTATTATAAGATAGATGAAGAGATGGAGCTGATTGTGATATCCGATGATGTGAGTCTGGAGGTGGGACAGATCAGGATACGCAAGAAGGGTAGTGCCGGTGGACATAATGGCCTGAAGAGTATTATCGGACATTTGGGACATGATACTTTTCAGAGAGTAAAGATGGGCGTAGGTGAGAAACCCAAGGGATATGACCTGGCGGATTGGGTGCTGGGACATTTTAGTAACGAAGAAAGAAAGCTGATGGATGATGCGGCCAAGAGAGCGGCGGAAGCTATAGAGCTGATGATAACAGAAGGTGCGGATGTGGCCATGAACCGCTATAATCGTAAGACGGAAGGCACATTATAGTTTGTAGAACAGGATACAGCTTACAGGATAGCTGTGAGCAAATTAGAATTGCAGTAGGAGGAGCCGAGGATGCAGGCATTATTGGCACCGCTCCGGGAACTGGCGGATTACGGGCATATTAAGGAGCTTTTGAAAAAGCGACGGGGCCCGGTGGCAATTACCGGATGTGTGGAATCTCAAAAATTGCATATGATGTATGGCCTCAGTGAAGGCTTCCGATATAAGGTCATTGTGACCTACAGTGATTTGAAGGCAAAACAGCTGTATGAGGAGTATCAATTTTATGACAGGAATGTCATGTTATATCCGGCTAAGGATTTGATTTTCTTTCAGGCAGATATTCACGGCAACCAGTTAATCCGGGAGCGTATCAAGACCATGCGTCGGCTGATGGAGAAAAAGCCTACTACCATTATCACTACCTATGCGGCACTTATGACTCCACAGGTGCTGTGGAGTCCGGAGGATATGATACAGGTGGAGCGGGGAGGTAGTCTCAGTGAGGCTCAGATATCCAAGCGACTGGTGGCTATGGGTTATGAGAAGACCTACCAGGTGGAGGCTCCCGGACAGTTTTCCGTGCGTGGCGGTATAGTGGATGTTTTTGATTTGACTGAGGAGAACCCTTATCGTATTGAATTATGGGGAGATGAGGTGGATTCCATCCGTAGCTTTGATGTAATGAGCCAGCGTTCTATTGAACGTCTGGAAAGTATCAGCATCTATCCGGCTACAGAGTTTGTGATGACCGGAGAACGGATAGCAGGGGGATTGGAACGACTGGAACAGGAAGCCCGGGAGCAGGAACAGATTTTCCGGGATGCCCACCAACCGGAGGAGGCCCATCGGATTAAGACTCAGGTACGGGATTTGAAGGAACAACTGTTAGAATTTCAAAGCATGGTAAACCTGGAAAGTTATATCCGTTATTTTTATTCTGAAGAAGAGGGCAAACTGATGTCCTTAACAGAAATATTACTGCATTTGTCCCAGGATGCTCCCATGGGTCATCCCTTGTTTTTTGTGGAAGAGCCGGCCCGTATCAGGGAAGAAGCTGCGGCGGTGGAATTGGAATTTCGGGAGAGCATGGAGCAACGTGCTGTCAAAGGATATGTATTGCCGGGGCAGATGAATATTCTGTATAGTGGGGAGCAGGTGGCAGCTACTTTGACCAAGGGGAATGTGGTGACCATTGCAACCATGGAAAGTCGCAATACCTATTTTCAGTGCGAGTTCAAATATGACATCGATGTCAGAAATGTTGCTCCCTATAATAATAGCTTCGAGACCCTGGTGGCGGATCTGAAAAAATACCGCAAGCAGGGCTACCGTATTTTACTTTTATCCGGTTCCCGTACCCGTGCGAAGCGGTTGGCTGAGGATCTGCGGGAACAGGAAGTACCTGCCATCTATACCGAGGATCCCATGCGTGAGGTGATACCCGGTGAGGTTATGACCTATTATGGTCATGTGACTAAAGGGTTCGAGTATCCTATGCTGAAATTTGTGGTACTGGCGGATACGGATATTTTTGGCGCTGAGAAAAAGAAGAAAAAACGTAAGAAATTTAGTCAGGGCCAGAAAATCAATGATTTTAACGAATTGAAAATCGGTGACTATGTGGTACACGAGAGCCATGGCCTGGGTATTTATAAAGGCATTGAAAAGGTAGAGATGGATAAGGTAGTCAAGGACTACATGAAGATAGAATATGCAGGCGGAGGTAATCTGTATATTTTGGCTACGGGGCTGGATGTAATCCAGAAGTATGCTTCTGCCGATGCGGGTAAAAAGCCCAAACTGAATAAGCTGGGCAGCAAGGAATGGGAAAAGACCAAGACCAAGGTGCGGTCTGCTGTAGGTGAAGTGGCTAAGGACCTGGTAGAGCTCTATGCGCTCCGTCAGCAGAGCCAGGGATTTCAGTTTGGTCCCGATACCGTATGGCAGCGGGAGTTTGAGGAGATGTTTCCCTTTGAGGAAACCGAGGATCAGATAAATGCCATTATGGATACCAAGGCAGACATGGAAAGTACCAAAATCATGGACCGCCTGATCTGTGGTGACGTAGGCTATGGTAAGACTGAGATTGCCATCCGTGCAGCCTTCAAGGCAGTACAGGAGGGTAAACAGGTGGTATATCTGGTACCTACCACCATTTTGGCACAGCAGCATTATAATACCTTTATTCAGCGAATGAAGGATTTCCCGGTGCGTGTGGATTTGCTCAGCAGGTTTCGTACCCCCACCCAGCAGAAGGCCAGCCTGAGGGATTTACAGAAAGGTTTGGTAGACATTCTTATCGGGACCCATAGAGTACTGTCACAGGATGTGGTATTTAAGGATCTGGGACTTTTGATTATAGATGAGGAACAGCGATTCGGAGTGACTCATAAGGAAAAAATCAAAAAGCTGAAAGAAAATGTAGATGTGCTGACCTTGACGGCTACACCTATTCCCCGGACTCTGCACATGAGTCTCATCGGGATTCGGGATATGAGTGTACTGGAGGAAGCACCGGGGGAACGAGTGCCCATCCAGACCTTCGTATGTGAATATAATGATGAAATGGTCAGGGAAGCCATTGTCCGGGAGATGGCCAGGGGTGGCCAGGTTTATTATGTATATAACAGAGTGAATAATATTGCCGACATTGCAGCTCAGGTGGCCAAACTGGTGCCTGAGGCCAATGTGGCCTTTGCCCATGGGCAGATGAAGGAGCAGGAGCTGGAGCGGATTATGTACGACTATATCAGCGGAGATATTGATGTATTGGTGTCCACTACTATTATTGAGACCGGTCTGGATATATCCAATGCCAACACCATGATTATCCATGATTCTGATAATCTGGGCTTGTCCCAGTTGTACCAGTTGCGTGGACGTGTAGGACGTTCTAATCGTACTGCCTACGCGTTCCTCATGTATAAACGGGACAAAATGTTAAAGGAAGTGGCAGAGAAGCGTCTGGCGGCTATCAAGGAATTTACAGAGTTGGGGAGTGGTTTTAAAATCGCTATGCGTGACTTGGAAATTCGTGGTGCCGGCAATCTGCTGGGCACCAAACAGCATGGTCACATGGAGGCAGTGGGATACGATTTGTACTGTAAGATGCTCAATGAAGCGGTGCTGAAGTTGAAGGGTATGCCCACTGAGACTACAGATTTTACTACGATTATTGATCTGGACGTGGATGCATTTATACCGGGCACCTATATTGTTAATGAGACCCAGAAACTGGATATCTACAAACGCATTGCAAGTATTGAGAATTTAAAGGAACGTGATGATATGCGGGATGAGTTGTTAGACCGTTTTGGAGAGATTCCCCGCAGTGTGGATAATTTGTTGCGTATTGCACTGATTCGAGTGGCGGCGCATAATCTGGGACTTACAGAGATAAAGGGAAAGAACGAGCGAATTGTGTTTACTTTCCTGCCGGATGCCCGGATAGATACCGGCAGGCTGGCGAAGTTTATTACAGTCCATAAACAGGATATGAGTTTTACTGCCTATGGAAAGCCCTTTTTAACCTATCGCTATCGTAAAACGGGGTTGGTAGAGACAGATGCGGAATTGTTGCTGAATAAAACAGAAGAACTGTTGGAGGAGATGAAAGGGCTGCGGGAGTAAATATGAAAAGATAGGGATGTAGACGAAAAAAATCTTGCAGTGTTACTATAATCGGTTGTATAATTTCTCTGGCATTGTATGATGATGCATATATTATTATATAATGTATCCCTATTTAGAGGGGACTCTATCAGATTGGAGAACATATATGGGTAAGTATTTTGGTACAGACGGCTTCCGTGGAGAGGCCAATGTGAATTTGACCTATGAGCATGCGGTGAAAATCGGTCGTTTTCTGGGTTGGTATTATGGTGCCAATCAGGGAAAGAAGTGTAAGATTGTCATCGGTAAAGATACCCGTAGATCATCCTACATGTTTGAGTATGCTTTGGTGACCGGTATTGTGGCGTCAGGCGCAGATGCGTATCTGATGCACGTGACTACCACTCCCAGCGTATCTTACGTGGCGAGAACAGAGGATTTTGATTGCGGTATTATGATTTCCGCCAGTCACAATCCCTACTATGACAATGGTGTGAAGTTGATTAATTCCAAGGGCGAAAAGATGGATGAAGAGACCATCCTGAAGGTAGAGGATTACCTGGATGGCCTGACCGAAGAGATTCCTATGGCCCGCAAAGCGGATATCGGCTGTACCGTAGACTATGTGGCAGGACGTAACCGTTATACCGGTTATTTGATATCCCTGGCGACCCGTTCCTTTAAGGGGATGAAGGTGGGCTTGGATTGTGCCAATGGTAGTGCCTGGCAGATTGCCAAGGGGGTATTTGATGCCCTGGGAGCTAAGACTTATGTGATAAATGCAGAGCCCGATGGCTTTAATATTAATACGGATTGTGGTTCCACCCACATTGAGGTATTACAGAAGTATGTGGTGGAAAATGGACTGGATGTGGGCTTTGCCTATGATGGTGATGCGGACAGATGCCTCGCCATTGCGGAGAACGGCCAAATCATTGACGGCGATTTGATTCTCTATATTTATGGTACTTATATGAAGGAGCGTGGCAAGCTGCTGAACAATACGGTAGTGACCACCATTATGTCCAATTTCGGTTTATACAAGGCCTTTGACGAGGCAGGTATCGGTTATGAAAAGACCGCAGTGGGCGATAAATATGTGTATGAAAATATGGTGACCAACGGACACCGTATCGGTGGCGAACAGTCCGGTCATATTATTTTCACCAAGTATGCCACCACAGGCGATGGTATTCTCACTTCTTTGAAGATGATGGAGGTCATGCTGGAAAAGAAGCAGACCCTGGCGAAACTGGCAGAGCCGGTGAAGATTTATCCCCAGGTGCTGAGGAATATCCGCGTAAAGAGTAAGCCTGATGCACAGAACGACCCGGATGTACAGGCGGCAGTAGCCAAGGTACAGCAGGAGCTGGGGACAGAGGGACGTATCCTGGTACGTGAGAGTGGTACGGAGCCGGTGATTCGCGTAATGGTAGAGGCTGCTACTGACGAATTGTGTAGCCAGTATGTGGACCGGGTAATAAACATAATCATAGAAAAAGGCCATAAAGAGGAGGCATAACATATGAATATCATTAAAACAGCAGATTATAATGAGATGAGTAGAAAAGCTGCAAACATCATTGCAGCACAGATGATTTTAAAGCCTAACAGTGTGTTAGGTCTGGCTACCGGTTCTTCTCCCATTGGGACCTATCAGTAACTGGTAAAGAAGAATGAGGCAGGGGATATTGATTTTTCCGATATTACCACTGTAAACTTAGATGAGTACAGAGGCTTACCCAGAGACAATGATCAGAGCTATTACTACTTTATGAACGATAATCTGTTCAATCATGTGAATATTGACAAGGCACGTACTCACGTGCCCAATGGTATGG
>JAFUKK010000112.1 GCA_017473665.1 Lachnospiraceae bacterium | reverse complement strand
CCATGCATCTCACCGGAATCCTCATTACGGAAAAGGGTAGAGGTATCGCCATAACGAATGGGCAGATCTCTGTAGGATTTCTGGCTGGCCTTATATACATAATACTGGAAAGGACAGGTCATGGGACGCAGTGCAAATACTTCCTTATCCTTTTCCTCATCGCCCAGCACAAACATACCGTCCTTATAATGATCCCAGTGTCCGGAAATCTTGTACAAATCGCTCTTTGCCATAAGAGGAGTCTTGGTACGTACATAACCACGTCTCTCTTCCTCATCCTCAATCCATCTCTGGAGGGTCTGAATGATCTTGGTACCCTTGGGCATCAACAGGGGCAGGCCCTGTCCAATCACGTCCACAGTGGTAAATAATTCCATCTCCCGACCCAGCTTATTGTGGTCACGGTTTTTGATATTCTCCAGATATACCAGATACTCTTCCAACTCTTCTTTCTTGTTAAAAGCAGTTCCATAAATACGCTGTAACATAGCATTCTCAGACTTACCTCTCCAGTAAGCACCGGAGGAGGAGGTCAGCTTAAATGCCTTAATCCCCTTTACACTCATCAAGTGAGGGCCGGCACACAAATCTACAAAATCACCCTGGCTGTAGAAGGAAATGACCGCATCCTCAGGCAGGTCACGAATCAGCTCAACCTTGTAAGGCTCGCCTTTTTCTTCCATATACTTGATTGCCTCTTCTCTGGGCATGGTAAACTTTTCCAGCTTTGCCCCGGCCTTAATGATTTTCTTCATCTCGGCTTCGATGGCATCCAAATCCTCTCTGGAGAAGGGTGCATGGTCAAAATCATAATAGAATCCGGTATCAATACTGGGACCGATGGTCACCTTTGCATCAGGGAATAATTTCTTTACAGCCTCTGCCATTACATGGGAGGTGGTATGACGAATGGTTGCCAGACCTTCCTTGTCATTAGCAGTCATAATACTTAATTCACAGTCATAATCAATGACCTCTCGCAGGTCCACTACCTTGTCATTTACCTTACCACAGCAAGCCGCTCTGGCCAAACCTTCAATGATGTCCAGTGCGATTTCATAAATACTTTTTGCTTCTGCATATTCTTTTACAGAGCCGTCTTTTAACGTAATCTTCATCTCAAATCCTCCTTAAAAAATACAAAAGTCCCTTGCAATCTAAAATTGCAAGGGACGTAAAATACGCGGTTCCACCCTTGTTGCAGGTCTGGGTCAGACACTGCCACCTCATTTGCTCGTAACGGGAGCCTCCGGGCTGTATTAAAGCCACTCAGAGCCGGTATTCATATAAGCACATCTCAGACTGCTCGCAGCGCATCGATCTTCCGATGGCAGTCCTCTCTGGGAAAGGTCTCTTATATTACTGTTCTCTTCAACGTTTTTATTGCATGAACTTTTCTAAGCACTAATATAAATCTTTTTTTCCTAAAAGTAAAGTCTTTCTTAGGATTTTTTCAGTGCATTACTTCGTTCCACCAAAGATTTCCTGCACCAAACTCCACTCATATAACGGATGATACATACAATACCGGTGGTCACCCAAGTAGCTCCTGTAGTGATCCAGATTCCCCAATATCCAAGGAAAGGAATTCTGGTCAGTATCTGGGAATACAGTACACGGCACGCCACCTCAGCAAATCCGTTTATCATCGCAAAGCCCGTATCTCCGCAACCGTTTAATACTGCTCTGGGCACATAAATCATGCCTAATCCAAAATAACATAAGCTGTTGATACGAAGGGCCAGCTTGCCAATGGCAATAACCTCCGGCTCCTTCACAAAGGCCCCGATAATCTGCTCCCCAAAAATATAAGCAATAGGAATCATACAGATACTAAATATCAATACCATAATAGTAGCTTGACGGAAGCCTTTTTTCACTCTGTCTATCTTACCTGCGCCCATATTCTGTCCACAATAAGTGGTAAGTGCAGTTCCCAACGAACTGAATGGTTGTTGTACAATCTGCTCAATACGGCCAATAATGGTATAGCTGGCCATAATAGTCTCTCCGAAAGTATTAACCACACCCTGCAATACCATACAGGATACTGCAATCATGGAATTCTGCAACGCAATGGGTACACCCAGTTTAAAGGAATTGGCAATAATCTGAGGTTGGGGCCTAAGCTGTTGTCTGGTCAAGCGGAAATAAGGCACCTTTTTATACGCATAAAAAATACAGGTAATAGCGGATACTGCCTGGGCAATAATGGTCGCAAAGGCCACACCAAATACCCCCATATCCAGATTTAACACAAATACCAAATCCAATATCACATTTACCACACTGGATATCATCAAAAAATATAATGGTGTCTTGGAATCCCCAAGGGCCCTGAGCATGGAAGCAATACCATTATACATGGCAATAAAAATAATACCCGCACAGGTAGTTCTCATATAGGTAATAGAGTCCCCGATAATATTCTCCGGTGTCTGTAACAGCCGTAGAATGGCCGGACAAAATGTGATGCCGATAATACTTACCGTCAAGGCCGCTCCTGCCAGTACATAAATAGAATTGGCAATGGTCTTTCGTACATTTTCTTCATCCCCGGCTCCAAAAAATTGAGCCACAATAATACCGATACCTATGGCCAGGCCGGAACTTAAGGAAAAAAACAAAAAGTTCATGGAGCCGCAGGTACCTACTGCCGCCAACGCGTCTGCTCCCACATAATTTCCCACCACCAGGGAATCCACCATATTATAAAGCTGTTGAAATAAATTACCCAAAAGTAGTGGCATCGCAAATTTTAAGATATGCTTGGCCGGACTACCTGTAGTCATGTCTGTAATATTTTTGCCGTTCATTTTTACTTCCTATACTAATTTAATCTCGATAATATCTGTTTCCTTATCAGTTAACCGGAAAGCAGCACAGCAATCATCCATTTGTACCACATAATCTCCCTTGAAGCCCTCTGCTTCAGCGTAACCGTTCTCGTCAGTACAAATCTCTGTCTCGGTCCACCACTCTCCTTTGATCAGTTCCTTCAGACGTCTATATACGGGCTTCAGGCTGTTATCCTTGTGAATCACACCACTGGGTGCCCCCAGCCACATACCATCAGCAAAATCCCAGCCTGTCACAGCTTCCACCAAGGGATGCTCAAAAAGAATTCGGTACATCTCCTCGGTCTGTTGCATCTGACGTTCTTCTCCTTCCGGAGTAGAAGGCCACTCCTTTACCTGAAAATCATTCAAATCTACAATATGAGGAGGAATCAAATCTCCTGACACAAAGGTGTTCTCCGTAAAATGAATAGGCTTACCAAATTGTTCATATCTTTCCAATACTCTATGCAGTTTCTCGGCTCCCCAATATCCCTGATGCTGATGGGACTGAATACCGATGACATCAATAGGAGCACCTGCCTGTAATGCGCCATCAATAAGAATTTCATAGGCTACAGAGGTATTGAAATCATTTAATAATAACGTAGCCTCCGGATTGGCATCCTTGGCCTCATCAAACACTTTCTTTATCAAATTGACACGGCCATACTCCTTACAGATACGCGTAATGGCATTATCATACTTATCAAAATCAGGCATAATAACCACTTCATTGATCACATCCCACATATCAATGATACCCTTAAACTGGGTTACGTCCCGTTCTATTCTTCTAAGTTGTTTATCCAGAATAGTAGCATTATCGTACTCCATCAACCAATCGGCACAGGCTGTATGCCAGCAAAGAGGATGCCCTTTGACAGCTATACCCTTGGACTGTAAAAACTTCGCAGCTGCCATTCTGCTCTGCCACAGGGGTGCTCCCTCTATAGGTTCATACTGCCCCAGGTAAAAAGGAAGCGTGCCATAATTATACAAATCGGTCCATATATTTATTCTCTCCTGTAGGAAAGCTTTTCTCTTCGGGTCCTCCGTAGCAAAATATTCGTTAATATCAAAGGCACCACAACCAAAAAGAAACTCATGATTGATCTGCTTCAACTGCAAACGAGCCCCTGCTATCGGCCTGCCCTCTCCATTTGTTACCCGAATGCATCTTTTGGCCCTACGGTGAGCCACCCTCTCAAATTGACCCATATACATTCCTCTCTCCCTTCACAAAATACACCATCTGTTACTGAAACTGATTATAAGCATATTTTGCGGTATTTTCTCCTAATGGTTTGCTGAGAAATTCTCATTTTTTGTCATATTTATTTTCACAGAGACTTTTATATCAATTCCTACAAGCCCCAAAAAACTTGACACAACCGAAAAGCTATTGTAATTTTAAATTGTAACTGAAGATATTCTACATAAAAAAGGCACGGATATTATGACAAAAAATGAGCATTTTGAAAAACTGGATTTGAAGGCAAGTATTAACCCCATTATGCCCACTCGTTACCCTCAAAGTTTTCCGTTGCATTGGCATCAGTACGCGGAGATTATTGCCCTTCCGGGGGATGCCCATCCCACAGAATCACCTGTGATTCAAATCAATCAGGTACGTTACTGTCTGGAACCGGGAGATATTGTATTTGCCTGGGCAGGTGAATTACACGAAATCGTCAGTAATAAAGAGCAGCTACTGTTGGCATTACAATTTCCCGGTAGCCTTATCAGCAGTTTACCTGAATTTACGCCCTATCTGAATACTTTCCGAATCTTTCATCGGATTTCAGCCATGGAAATGCCTGAATTAT
>JAFUKK010000111.1 GCA_017473665.1 Lachnospiraceae bacterium | reverse complement strand
CTCAACAAACTCATGGGCTACTCCTCTCGGTAATAAATTGATTTTGAAATATAGTCTATTTTATATCATTTAGCAAGATAAGGCAAATAGTTTTAAATGGACAATTCGGCGCTTTGATAGTATAATAACTTGGTTAGTACATCTTTAATGTTAGGGAGGGGCGAATGAGTACCTGGCTTGCTTTTTTTGAAAATAGCATATTTTTTACAGCTGCTGCAGGTTGGTGTGTGGCCCAGGTGCTGAAAACCTTTATTCATATGCTTTTTAACAAAAAGTTTGTGGCAGAAAGGTTGGTTGGTAGCGGAGGAATGCCCAGTTCCCATTCGGCCACGGTCTGTGCGCTTGCTACGGCTGCCTGCCTGGAATGTGGTGCCGACAGTGGTGAATTCGCCATTGCTTTGATCTTGGCAATTATTGTAATGTATGATGCCATGGGCGTTAGGAGAGAAACCGGCATACAGGCGGAATTGCTCAATGACATGGTAGAGATTTTTACCGATATGGGAAGAAACGAAGTTTCCAATCAGGACAAGTTGAAGGAATTTATCGGTCATACTCCTTTACAAGTATTGGTGGGAGCAGTTTTGGGTATTCTGGTGGCCCTACTTATAAATGTAACATTTAAGATTTCATAAACTTATATTTAAATTACTGACTTGTTCAAAGGTTTATGTTATACTATGCGAAATGACTTTGGTGTTTAAACGGATATTGCCTGTCCAATAATAGATAGAAAGAAAGGAAAGAACAGAATGAAGAAACTAAAATTATGGCTTGTATTGGCTATGTCGCTGTGTTGCCTGACTGCCTGCAGTTCCCAGCCTACACAGAGTCCGATTATTTTGGATGAAGAACCTTTGGAAGAGCCGTCTACCGGTGTTGATGCCTCTCAGGAGAATGAGGAGACGGATGCTGCTTCTGAGTCCGAAGCAGAGACAGAGGAAGAGGTGGATGACCGAATTCCTCCCGAGGAAGGTATGGTTAGAAGTAAATTAACCAACGAGTGGGTGGATGCAGATGTGGCTAACACCAGACCTATCGCAGTAATGACTCCCAACGAGAAGAGAGCAGTGCCTCACTACAACCTATCCAATGCTTCTGTTATTTATGAAGCGCTGGTGGAGGGAAATATGACCCGTATGCTGGCTCTGTACGAAGATTGGGAGGATATGGAGAGAATCGGTAATGTACGTTCTCTGAGAACCTACTATGCATACTGGTCCTTTGAATGGGATTCTCTTTTGGTTCATTTCGGCGGTCCTTATTATATTAATGATTTATTAGCTCAGAGTACGACGCAGAATATCAACGGTAACACCAGCGAAGATGGTTTCTTCCGTTCTACTGACCGTAATAGACCCCATAATGCTTATGCGATTGGTGAAGATTTGAAAGCAAGAGCTCAGAAATTGGGATATAGTCTTTCTTACCGCGGATTGGCTGATGAAAACCATTTCCTGTTTACCAACAAGTCCGAGCCTAACACGCTGGAACAGTATAGCACCAGTGCCCGTAATGCTACGCACATTGATTTGTCCGAGTGCTATCCGACTACCAGACCGACTTTCGACTACAACGAGGAAGATGGCCTTTACTATCGTTCCCAGCACTTATCCGGTGCGGAGGAAGGTCCTCATATAGATGCAGTGAACGGCCAGCAGTTGGCGTTCAAGAATGTTCTGATTCAGAATATCTATATGGAAGATTTGGGTGACGGCTACAAAGTAATGAAGTGTCATGACTCCGGTAAGTCCGGTTGGTATTTCACCGAAGGAAAGGGTATCCGCGTGACTTGGGAAAAGACCAGCGACTATGGTGCTACCCGGTTTTATGATATGAACGGTGATGAAATTGTATTAAACACCGGTAAGACTATGATTTGTGTTATTGAAGACGGCGATACCTTTAGCTATAAATAAGGAATTTAAGGAACCGAGCATTGGGCTTCGGTTCCTTTTTGTTATGGGGATGAGAATAGATGTTGTGCGTGGCGTACAAGGCAGAAAAAGGGGATGTTATGAAAATAAAAGCCGATGGGATTAAGAAAGCCTTAAGTTGTACGAAAACATTGAATGTGGTAAAATGTATCCAAGCCATGATGGAAAAACATGGGTAAAGATATGTTGATGGGAGTAAAGCGGTGTTTTTATTTCTGGTAAGTCTGGCAGTGATACCGATACTGCCGGGAATGTTGTTTTTAAAGATTTTTTACAGAAGAAATCATCGTCCGCGTCCGGGGATACTCCATGCCTATATATTAGGCATGCTGTTGTGCCTGGTTTTTTGTGGTACAATAAATTTGCTGTGCGTGATGTTGCATAAAACCTTGCAGGAGTGTGTTATCTGGTACTCTATGGGGATATTGTGGATGCAATTGATTGCAGGAGTGGTTTTGACATTTATGTGGAAGCCTACAGAGGAGAGCCTGGGAGAATTTCTTCGAAAACACAAAATGGCATTGACAGAGTTTATAAAGCAGCAATGGGATAGGTGCAGACGCTCTTTCTGGGCGGTAGGTATCTTGGGCGTGTTTTGCATTTTGGTGTTGCTACAGATGGTGGGTATCTGCAGGAATGGCTATGTATATATGGCAGGAGATATGACGCTGGAGATGGTGCAGAGCTTTTTGGAGCATGACTCCCTGTATCAGATACATCCCCTTACGGGACAGGCTTATGAAGCAGGGGTGCCTATGCGCATTCAGATTCTTTGCCTTCCTACTTTGTATGCGGCATTATGCAGTTTATTCGGCTTGGCTCCACAACTGTTGGTATGGACGCTGATGCCGGTCTATTTCCTGATTTGCAGTTATTTGGTATATTATCTGTTGGCGCGGCGGTTATTTGGAGAAAGAATGCTTCACGTAGGATGCTTCATGGTATTGGTGGGGCTGATTATTGGTTGGGGCACATATGCTTACGGTATGGATGGTCTGGGTCTGATTTATCGCGGGTTCCGGGGGGAAAGTATCAGGGCGGGCATTTTGCTGCCCTATGTAATAGGTCAGGTGTTGGAGCACAAATGGTGGTCCGTATTGCTCTGTGTGGGTACGGAATTATTTATTGTATGGACCCTGTACGGCATGGGCACTTGCGCGTTTGTGGCCATAGGGTTTCTGGTGATAGCACTGATAAAAGGTGATTTTTCGGATAAATCCGGTAAGGAGGCGTCCGTATGTGGGAAATGATAAGACATGCATGGGAAGGATGGGTTGGTATCAATCTGTCCGGTAAGTATATGGCACTGGTAATATTATTGCTGGTGTATTTATGGATTGGCAAAGTGGGATATACTATACGGGAAGAACAAAAAAGGATTCTGTTATATGCCACAGTGCTGGTGCCTTTGTGTATATGTCCTTTGACAGCGGCGCTCCTTATGGGATATCAGACCAGATTTTATGATTATCCCTGGATATGGAGTATGGTACCGGTGACTGCTTTGATTGCCATGGGAGGAACTGTATTACTGATTCGCATGCGCCGGGATGAAAGATTGCCCAGGGTATGGCAACAGGGGCTTTTGGCGGCAGTATTGGTGGCATTATTGTGGCTGTCCGGGGGATTGGGGAGTCAGGAACAGCAACTTTCCCGGGAAAAAGCGGATTATCGGGCGACACAGTTGATTGTGGCAGAACTGCAAAGGGATAATAATGCCCTGTGCATCTGGGCTCCCACCACGGTCCAAGGATATGTGAGAATAATAGACCCTCAGATACAGGTGCCTTACGGTAGGAATATGTGGGATACATCCCTGAACGCATATTTTTATGATACCTATGATGAAGACAGTATGATGCTTTATGAGGCCATGGACTGTGCACAAAATACTGCCCACTTCACGGATGTGGAGGTGCTGGACCTGGCCATCGGTAAGGGTGTGACACACATGGTGCTGCCGGGATATGTGGCCTATGAGGATGTGTGGAACATATCCCAAGGACTGGGGGCAGAAATAATGCAGTTACAGGGGTATTATGTAATACCTCTGCAATGAGAAACAGGAATAGGAAAAGACAAATGAACGATTTGGTGAGTATCATTGTACCGGTGTACAATGTGGAAAAATTCATACGAAAGACCATGGATACGGTGAGGGCGCAGACCTATGAACAATGGGAACTGCTGCTGATAGAGGATGGAAGTACGGACAATACAGTGGAAGTGATTGAAAGCTACCTACAGGAGTCCGGTGAAGGACGTATCCGACTGATTCGTCTGCCGGAGAATGCGGGAGCTGCAGGTGCCCGTAATGTGGGTATGGAGCAATCCAAGGGGCGTTATGTGACTTATCTGGATGCAGATGATTTATGGAGACCGGAGAAGCTGAAGCACCAGCTGGAGTTTATGAGCCTGGAAAATTGCGCCTTTTCTTACACCGGTTATGAGTTTGCAGATGAAAATGGTCAGGGGCTGGGTAAGATTGTCCGGGTACCCCATGAGTTAAAATATCGGGAAGCGTTGGGGAATACTACGATTTTTACTTCCACCGTTATGTTTGATACCACCAAGATTCCCCGTGAGCAACTGATGATGCCTCTGGTGAAAAGTGAAGATACCGCATTATGGTGGCAGATATTGCGTCAGGGTTATACCGCTTACGGTCTGGATGAAAATCTGGTATATTATCGTAGGGCAGGAAAGAGCCTTTCTTCTAATAAACT
>JAFUKK010000110.1 GCA_017473665.1 Lachnospiraceae bacterium | reverse complement strand
GAAAAGGTAAATTTCCGCACCCAGGTGGCTGTGGAGGAGAGCTGTGGATGTCAGTTAGATACTACGCGTAATAGAAAACGTCTGTTGGCATTTCAGAAAACCTACAAAAAATCTATTGATTCAGTAATGTTTGATTGGCATTTGACCAGCTTGGACAGGAGTATGGTGTGGGTGCGTAAGAGAGAAGAGTTGTATCAGGCATTCAGGCATGTGTGGGAGGGGAATCACAGTTATGAAGGTAATGATTTTTCCCTGTGTCTGGATGAGCGGTTTGTGAGGTCTTTGGATGAGGAATGTGAGCTTTTGGAGCAGGGATACAGTGAGCGGATGAAAGTGGTTTATTCCATGAAGGATGGAGTGTCTCAACCGGTTCAGTATATCGAAAGCAGGAGTATTATTCCTAATTATGATAGTCATACCAAGGAAGGTCATACCTATTTGATTGTTCCTTTACATATGGAAAATAAGTGTATCGGATATATGACAATGCGAGATACACTGGCATTGTTGCCGGAATCAAATCTGCTCACGTGGACCAAGCATCTGACCAATGGTCTGGAGAGAGCGCGGCAAAATATCTTAATGGATAAGCTGAACGAACAGTTGAATCATTTGTCTCAGACTGATAAGTTGACAGAATTACTCAATAGAGAGGGCTATGAAAAGATTGCCATTCCCCGACTGGAAGCCTGCCGTAAGGAAGGATTGTGTGGAGCCATTGTGGTAGTGGATATCAACCGTATGAAGCATATTAATGATAAGTATGGGCACTTACAAGGTGATGCGGCAATTATCACTGTGGCGAAATCTATTAAAGAGGTATTGCCGGAGAAGTGGAATGCGGTTCGTTATGGTGGTGATGAATTTGTGCTGGTAGGCGAGTGCGAATCAAGGGAACAGGCAGAAATATTAAAGAAGAGATTGTTGCAGCAGGTGTATGAAAATGCGCAAAGAAATCTGCCATACAAGCTTACGGTCAGTGTGGGACATGTGTTGGTGGAACCCTATACCGATTTGACCATAGAGGAATATTTCCGTAGTGCAGACCAGGCAATGTACTATATGAAGGAAGAAATGCACAATATGGAAACAGAATAAGAATATTTAATAAGAAAGGGTGGCTTCATTCAGGCCACCCTTTTGTGTATATTATTTTAAAAATCCGTTGACAATTTGTTCTTCGGCTTCGGCCTCGGTAAGTCCCAGAGTCATCAGCTTGATTAACTGGTCTCCGGCAATTTTGCCGATGGCAGCCTCATGTATCAGCTCCGCATCCAGACAATTGGCAGTGATTTCAGGTATGGCACTGATTTTGGCATTATCCATAATGATAGCATCGCATTCAGAGTGGCCGGCACATTTATTATTACCATTAATCTTAGCCAGGAATAGTTGACGGGAATTGTCCTTAGCTACTGCACGGGAAATTACATTGGTGCTGGAGCCTTCGCCGTTTAAGTCCACATTGAATTCGGACTCTGCATACTGTTCTCCGTGGGTCATAAGTCGTTCAGTAATCACCAGTTTGGCACCATCTCCGATGATTGCATTGGTCACACGCTTGGTGGAGTCTACACCTTTAATCTGCACGGTCTCCATTTCCATGTAGCTACCCTCAGCCAGTTCTACACGGGTCTCCGGATTCATAATACGCTGGCCGGTGCCTTCGCCGCTACCATAATGCTTTTCTACATAACGTACTCTGGAATTGGCACCCACGAAGAAGCTGTGAATACCATCATGCTTGCTGTCTTTGTCACCGCCGTTGTGAATACCGCAACCGGCTACAATGGTGATATCACAATCTGCACCGATATGGAAGTCATTGTATACCAGCTCGGTGAGGCCACTCTGGCTCAGCACTACAGGGATATGCACGCTTTCCTTTTTGGTGCCGGGCTTGATAAAGATGTCGATGCCCGGTTTGTCTGTCTTTGTCACAATATCAATATGAGCGGTGGTGTTGCGGCCTACGCTCTCTCCATTGGCACGGATGTTGTAGGCTCCGGCAGGTACCTCATGGAGGTCTGCCACCTGCTCTAAAAGAGTTTTCTGTATCTGGTCCATATATTCACCAATCCTTTTATATAAGATGATTTAAATAAGCCTTATCGATAAAATTTACAGCTTTCAGTGCCCTGCAAAAGTTCCGGCAGGATGCTGTCCTTGGGGCCCTGGGCTTTTACCTGACCATCTGCAATAACTACAATCTCGTCTGCGATATTCAGGATACGCTCCTGATGGGAGATAATCAGCAGGGAATTGTCGCTGGTATCATGCAGATTTTCAAATACTTGAATGAGGTTATTAAAGCTCCACAAGTCGATACCTGCCTCCGGTTCATCAAAGACGGACAGGGGGGTATTGCGGGCAATAATGGTGGCTATTTCGATGCGTTTTAACTCCCCGCCGGAAAGACTGGCATCTATATCACGATTGATATAGTCACGGGCGCATAAGCCTACCTTGCTTAAGTATTCACAAGCACCGGCTATGGAAATTTTATTTCCGGCAGCCAGGGTGATCAAATCCTTGACCTTTATGCCTTTAAAGCGTACCGGTTGCTGAAAGGCAAAGCTGATGCCTGCATTGGCACGTTCCGTAATGCTCATATCCGTAATATCCATCCCGTTAAACAGAATGCGGCCGGAGGTGGGCTTTTCGATGCCCATGATTAATTTGGCCAGGGTGGACTTGCCGCCACCGTTAGGCCCGGTGATGGCGGTGAGGGTATGGTCCTTTAAGGTCAGATTTATATTTTTAATAATCTCCTTGGTGCCATCAGCTCCGGCTACCTGAAAGGAGAGATTCTGTAATTCCAGCATAAGTACCTCCTATAAATGGTTACAGTTATATATTCTCATGTGGGAATCTCCACAAAGGAATCATTAATCAGTATATCACAAAATCAGAAAAAGCAAATCAAAAGTATGATATTTTTATGGGAAAAAGGGATGAAAAATGAGATTGGGATGAGAGCGGATAGAATAAATAAAAATTGTTTGAAAAAATACAAAAATACACTTGACTTTTGCCCCGGATAAAGTTAAAATAGACAATGTTGTAGGGACACCTCAACAAGATGTGCGTTTAGCTCAGCTGGATAGAGCGTTTGGCTACGGACCAAAAGGTCGGGAGTTCGAATCTTCTAACGCACACGTTACAAAACCTCGTAAACTTAAGGGTTTACGAGGTTTTTGCTATTTCTGAAATTATCTCCGTGTGAAAAACGGGCAAGGTTTAAACTGCTTTTGTCTTGCTTTTTTGACCGTTGTGCAATATAATGTGCTTGGCAAGAGAGCCAATGACTAGCGTACACCTAGCCGCTGGCAAATGGGTTATGAAAATAACGCCTTAGTTTACCAGACCGAGGGCGTTATTTTTTGCGTTTGATATTAACTACTACAGTAATCACTGCGCAAAGCATAATTACAAATTGAATTAAATCCGAATATGTAATCATTGGCATCAGCTCCTTTCAATAATGTTCGGCAGCTGACAAAAGTAAAGTCGTTATAAAACTTTCGGGAGAACTTTCAAATGCAGGAAAATCAGCTGAGAATCTGTAAAAAATGTCTGACCCGTGACATGATAGGTCAGGAAGAATATTTTAATAATCTACGTGATTACATAGAGAATCTGGACGGTGATATAAAGGTGGACCAGGAGCAGTATGAAAGTAGGTTGCTTATATGTAAGGACTGTGAGAATCTGTTTCAGGGCATGTGCCGGCATTGTGGCTGTTATGTAGAGCTGCGGGCGGTGATTCGTACCAATGCCTGCCCGGTGAACCATTGGGGGGCAGTGCAATAGCCCATATCAGCATTGCCTATTTATGAGAATAATAAAGGTGGAAGCATTTGCGTGCTTCCACCTTTTGCTATATGGCTAAAACCATATCCTATTTACTTTGTTTTGGGAGGACTAGCCCATGGTAATCTCTACCTGTACGTCCTTCTTTGCAGAATCGTAAGGAATGATATTGCCGGATACTTCCACACCGTCTACCAGCATCTTGGATACGCCCTTTTGTACATTGCCGGGGTTCTTGACACTGATGTGATAACGGCAGCCTCTGTATTCTCTGTCTACAGTGAAATCACCGAAGCCGTCGGGAATACAAGGATTTACCTGGAGACCATTGTGGGTAGGGTAAATACCCAGAATGTACTGGGAGATATTTACAAAGGTCCATGCTGCAGTACCGGTGAGCCAGCTGTTCTTTGCCTCACCATGTCTGGGTGCGTCTGCGCCTGCCACCATCTGGGAGTATACATAGGGCTCGGTACGATGAATCTCACTGATATCCTCAATGTAAGCAGGACAGGTCTTTTTGTAAATCTCAAAAGCTCTGTCACCACGGCCGATAACGGTCTCTGCAATGGATACCCAAGGATTGTTGTGGCAGAAGATACCCGCATTCTCCTTATATCCGGGAGGATAAGAGGATACCTCACCCAGCTCTAAATGATAACGGGTATAAGCAGGCTGGAGAATCATGACACCGTACTTGGTATCCAGTCTTTCTTTTACAGAATTCAGAGCCTTTTCGGCCAAGCCTTCTTTTACGCCCACACCTGCCAGTACACAGAAGCCCTGGGGCTCAATGTAAATCTGACCTTCTTCACATTCTTTGGAACCGATTTTTTTGCTGTATGCATCATAAGCACGTACAAACCACTCACCGTCCCAACCGCTTTCCAGGATAGTGTCGTACATAACAGCCACTTCCTTGCGGGCATATTCAGCCTCAGCGGTATCGCCCAGCAACTCGCAGAGCTGTGCGTACTCCTCACCGTATTTTACAAACATACCGGCAATGAATACGGACTCGGCTACGGGGCCTTCACTGGGACCAAAGGTCTGGAAGTATTCACCGGGATGCTCGGAGAAACAGTTTAGGTTCAGACAGTCATTCCAGTCTGCACGGCCGATTAGAGGTAATTTATGAGGACCTTTATGATTTACGATATAATCAAAGGAACGCTTCAAATGGTTCATGAGGGGAGTAGCCTTACTTTCGTCATTATCAAAAGGTACCATCTGGGAGAGAATGGACATATCCCCGGTCTCTCTGATATAAGCACTGGTACCTGCAATGAGACACAAAGGATCATCATTGAAGCCGAT
>JAFUKK010000109.1 GCA_017473665.1 Lachnospiraceae bacterium | reverse complement strand
TTCACTGCTTGCTGTGGCCTGACTGCTTTGGCTGGGCTCACTGCTTGCTGTGGCCTGACTGCTTTGGCTGGGCTCACTGCTTGCTGTGGCCTGATTGCTTTGGCTGGGCTCACTGCTTGCTGTGGCTTGACTGCTTTGGCTGGGCTCACTGCTTGCTGTGGCCTGACTGCTTTGGCTAGGCTCACTGCTCCCCGTAGACTCACTGCTTTGGGATGCACTACTGCTCTGGGTAGATTGACTGCTACTTTCAGATGTACTGCTGCTTTGGCCGGATTCCTCTGAGGATGTCTCATCATCGGTCTCTTCCTTATCCTCCCGGGGAACTTGCATTGTCACATCCAGACTGGCAGACTCTCCTTCCAGACGAAAATATCTGGTCAGGGTATCATATCCATCCGCAATAGCTATCAACTGATGCAGACCATACTCCATTTCTATCAACCGGCTGGTATCTATCAACACTCCATCAATATATACTCTGGCACTTTCGGGTGTTACATTAAAGTATATTTTGCCTCTTTTTATAATGGTATCCGCCAGGTCAGACACATCCATCACTGTTTCCCGGTTTCTCTCAATTTCTACACTACGGGAATCCATATATCCCCGGTAACTAATGGTCACATCATATTTGCCCTCCGGCACCGGAATCCGCATATCCTTTTCAATACTTCGTACAATATTCTGACCTACTTCAATCCAACCTCCTACGAAGTCTTCCTCATTTTCCAGCATCAAATATCCATGACCCGTATCCACCCGGATACACCACACATCCTGACCTACGCCCCGGACAGTCAACAAATCTCCCGTATTAATCTGTGACAGCTCCACCCCCGCATCCCCGGAAAATCCCTTGGTGCCATCTATCAGACGATATATGGCCTGCCCCATGGACAGCTCCTTTTTTTGCAGATTTATCACAAAATTATCAATTCCGGTATATACCCATGCATCAGGAGAGTACTGCATACTGTATAAGTATTTCTGACTCTGTTGGTAAGAAATATCCATTATGACACCGCTTTCCAGTTGTGCCGGGGACATGGCCTGACCATACTTATCATAAATATAGGTACTGCCGTCCATGGTCAGAGTCAATTCTTCTTCTCTGTTTACATCAAAGAAAGTCACCTGTTTCTTATCTTCCAGCCCCATCAACACCACCCGGGCCTGTGTTACAGGTAGTTCCTGTGCGGAACCGGTACTGCTCTCCTGCTGCACCGGCGTATCCTCCTGTTTAAATAACTGCACCAGAATCAACATCACAAAAAGACCCAAAATCACACAACCGGTAATACCGGTGATTTTGATCAACTCTATGTATCTGTTTTTTCTTCCGCCTTTTCTCATACTGTATCTCACCTAATCTTTTATATCACTTGAAACACTTTCTCTAAAAAGTATTGTTTATTTTTTTCCTGTTCCACTATCTTATCCAATTTTTCCTGATTGCGTCCGGGTATCCATGCCTTTCCTGAATTATAATAAAAATTCACAATCTTACGAAATTTCTCCGGATATGCCAACCGATAATACAAATCAATCCGGCTCAAAGCGCTCATGGGACAAATCTGCTCATAAGCAGCTATCAGCTCCTGCCCCAGGGACAGGGACCAACTGCTTTTTTCCAACAACTTCCTCAGCAATAAGTACAGGTCGCGAATCTGGTGATCCGCCACGAATTTCTCAAAATTTACCACTACCATCCCTTGATTGGAAAATAGAATATTATGATACTGGTAATCTCCATGACAAAACACACCCGGATCCGGCTCCTGCAACCGGCTGTAATCAGTCCACTCCTTGCATACCCGATCCGCCTGCTCCTGAAAATACCCATAATGATGTAATAAGGATAACTCAAAATCCGTCTTTTGACTACGTTGAAGCAAATATTTACGTACTCGGCGTAACTCCTTGCAACCCTTTTCATAACGTTTTTGCTGGGAAGAGAGATACCTGTCTTGGGGTATTACTGCCTCATCATCATCTCCCTGCACAGAGGTAGGAATCTCTGTCAATATCATGCTTTGATGAAGCCTTCCCAACAATCTGACGGCTTCCAGACATTCCTCCCGATCGCTGATATTCAACTCCCGGCCTTCCGGGTAAGTCTTTAGGATATAACCGGTTTCATCCACATCCTTTACCAAAAAAGTCTCTTCTCTGGTGGGTAGTAGCTGTTCTACGGTTACCACTCCGGCTTCCTGAATCTGTTTGAGTAACCGGTTCTGAACCGCTGCCCGGGATTCCGGTCCTACATACTCTTTGAAAATCAAGGGCCCTTGAGGGGTATCTATTATATAAGCCCCTCTGCCCTTACGGGTGCGTAAAACTTCTATGTCATACTGCTCCAACAAGGATAAACAATAATCATTCACTTCTTTTCCTCCCTCACTTCGTCAGTTTTAATGCCACTAACTAATCTTATGAGGAAGTTGGAAAAAGTATGTTACTCCTTGTATCTACCTGCTGCAATCCAATCCATCAAGTATTTCCGGTCATTCCTTTCGGGATATTCCAACACCATCTGTAATGCTGCCTTCAATATCTCGCCCATTGCAGGCCCGCTGGGAATACCCGCTTCCATCAGGTCCCGGCCGTTAACCGCCAGGGTCTTCATGGATACACATTGGCCTTCTGCCAATATCTGCCGGTATAACTGTTGCCATTTATCCAGGGCATTCAGCTTGTCCTGTCTTTTATAATCACTCTGGGCCATAATGTCTGCCTGTTTTACCTGTAATAGCAAGGGAAACAGCTCTTCTCCTATTTTATAAATAGCCCTTCGTACCAGATAGGCCGTTGGCTCCTGCCCCATACCATAATCATGGTATTTGACCAACTGGCATACCCGGTGGATGGTATCATTATCAAATTTAAGTCTTCTCAGAATCTCCCGGGCCATATCCGCTCCTACAAGCGCATGCTTGTAAAAATGGTCCTTGCCCTTTTCATCTGTGGTAAGAGTACTGGGTTTCCCTATATCATGAAACAGCATGGCCAGGCGGCCAGCCTTATCCGGTCTGATTTCCACCAAGGAATGTAAAATATGCTCACCCACATTGTACCTATGATGGGGATTATGCTGCTCTGTGGCCATACATGCATCCAGCTCCGGCAATACCACCGCCGTGACACCCAACTCATAGGCCCGACGGATATAGTCCGGATGGTCGGAAGTCATCAGCTTTACCAGTTCCACTTGTATTCGTTCCGCACTAATATTACGCAAAGTAGGTGCCATCACCCGGATAGCCTCTGCTGTATGCTCCTCAATGGTATAACCCAACTGGGCAGAGAAACGGATAGCTCTCATGATACGTAAGGCATCCTCCTTAAATCTCTGGGTAGCATCCCCCACACAACGGATGACTCCTGCCTGTATATCTTCCATACCGCCAAAAATATCAATCAAACCTTTGCTCTCATTATATGCCATGGCATTAATGGTAAAATCCCGTCGTTTCAAATCCTCTTCCAGATTGGGGGTAAAGGTAACCTCCTTGGGATGACGGCTGTCCTCGTATTTACCGTCAATCCGATAGGTGGTGACCTCAAAGCCCTCCTTGTCCATCATGACCGTCACGGTACCATGCTGTATACCCGTATCTATAGTACGGCGAAACAGCCCCTTTACCTGTTCCGGCTTGGCAGACGTGGTGATATCCCAGTCCCCCGGCACCCGGCCCAGAATGCTGTCCCGGACACAGCCGCCTACCACATAAGCCTCAAAACCTGCTGCCTCTATGGTATTTATTATAAATTTTGCTTTTTCCGGTATCTGAATCTTCATTTATACCTCTTTCAAAATAAATTTCTCCATTACCTCTACCAAACCGTCCTGGTCATTGGTACCGGTAATATAATCAGCCGCATCCTTCACTGCCTGCTGGGCATTTCCCATGGCTACGCCTACGCCGCCGTAACGAATCATAGAAATATCATTGAATCCATCGCCACAACAAATGGTATTGGCCTGCTCATTACCAATCACCTCCAACATACGATCCAGGGAAGTAGCCTTGTCCACATTCTTGGGCATAATTTCAATAAAGAAAGGTTCGGAACGGTATACACTGGCTACATCCTTATAACGCTCCGCCAAAATCTTTTCATACTCTGCCGCTTCCTCCGCAGGCGCGGTCATTAAACATTTATTAATGTCAAAATCCACAAACTCTTTAAATTTCTCCACAGTACGAATGGGCAGATTATTTATCCGCGCCTCCAGTTGTACATATTCATCCGGTTCAAAGGCAGAAATTACCTCGTCTCCCAGATAAGTAATAAGACCACAATGATGGTCCTTGGCAAACCGGTAAAGTCCGGGAATCATGGACAAGGGTAACAATCGCTGAAATACTATTTCACCGGTGCGGCACTCAATGACCTTGGCCCCATTAAAGGATAGCAAATATCCTCCACTCTTTTCCAGCTCCAGCTCTTTTTCATAGCGGCGCATACCCGGTGTAGGACGGCCGGAGGCCAAAATTACCTGATTACCTTGTCTGATAACCTCCTGAATCCCCGCCTTGGTAGCCGGGGTAATCTCCTTTTTAGAATTTGTCAAAGTCCCGTCAATATCCAGGACCAGTACTTTCTCTTTGCTCATTTTGTTCACTTGTCCACCTTTCTCTCAGATAGCGGTAATATTTCTATGGCGTTTCCCGGGACACCTGCTCCAGCGCTTTCATTTCCTTTAATGCATGCAGACCTAATGGCAATACCAGGATGAAAGCACAGATATCCGCCCATGTCTGGCACATCTGTACACCCAGAAGTCCAAAGAAATAAGGTAATATAAAAATTAAAGGGATAAAGAACAATCCCTGTCTGGCGGCGGCTGCCAAAGATGCGGACACCGCTTTTCCGATGGATTGAAGCATCATATTGGTCATAACCATCCAGGAACTTAACGGAAATACAATACATCTCAACTGCAATGCCAAAGTAGCTATTTCAATGACCTGTGCATCATCCTTGCGAAACAGGGTCACTAAAGGTTTGGCAAACACAATTCCTGCCACCGATGCAACCACTAAGAGGAAAATAGCATATTTTACGCAAAAATAAAAGGCTTCTCTTACTCTTTTGTACTGTTTTGCTCCATAATTCATACCGCAAACCGGTTGAAAACCCTGTCCAAAACCAATGAGGGCAGAGTTGGCAAACATATATACCCGGTTCACAATAGACATAGCCGCAATGGCTGCATCACTGAAGGCACCTCCATATAATCCGGCACAATTATTCAGACAAATAGTGGACACGCTGGCCAATCCCTGTCTGCACAGAGAGGGAAATCCTCCCCGGACCATTTCCTTAAAATACTCTGACCGAAAGCTTAGATTTTTCCACCGTATCCGGATATTACCACCCCGGCAACTCATGATATATAAAATAGAAAAGCTCGCTATCTGACTGATGGTAGTAGCCAAAGCGGCTCCGGCGACACCCATATCAAAGGTAAAAATAAGTAATGGGTCCAGTACCAGATTCAGCACAGCTCCGGACACAATGCCCACCATTCCATAAGAGGCACTGCCCTGATAACGCAACTGATTATTTAATACCAGAGAGGACATCATAAAAGGTGCACCCAGTAGGATAATTCGCATATAAGATTTAGTATAAGGCAAAATACTATCTGTGGAACCAAGCAAATCAGCCAACGGCTCCAAAAACAGAATACCCAGTAACGCTACCAATATACCCGCCCCGAAAGCAGTATAAAAACCGGTAGCTGCCATTTTATTCACTTCCTCAAAGTTTTGTGCCCCCATATTACGGGAAATAAAATTACCGGAGCCGTGTCCAAAGAAAAACCCTGCTGCCTGAATCAAGGTCATTACAGAAAAAACCACACCCACCGCTGCAGTTGCCTGAGTATTTAATTTTCCCACAAAAAAAGTATCTGCCATATTGTAGAAGGAACTGATTAACATACTGATAATGGTAGGTACCGCCATGCGACATACCAGCCGGGGAACCGGCTCCGACAACATATATGCCACTTTTTCCTGCTGTGTCATGGAATGTATTTTCATACTTTCTCCTATCCAAAAACAGGGAAGATTTGCATCCTCCCTGTCCTTACTCATCTAATCCGTTATTCTGCAGGTGTTGCTTCTACAGTACCTTCCTCAGAAACCTCTGCCTCTGCAGCTACAGAAGCCTCCACCTTAATATAATTCAAATTGCCCTTGTCCTTAATCTCCACATCGGCAATGAGATTGGTCAAATACTCTTCCACATTGTCCGCCAATAAGGAGCTTTCAATGGTCAACTGCCAATTAGGCTTATTCTCACCGATATAGTACATTACATACTGGGTAGTATCATCGATATCAATTACCACGGTGTCACCCTTGGTATTATTGCTGCTTACCCAGGTATCCAAATCATCTGCGACACTTAAAGGTAATACGCCCTCGTAAAATCCTTCCTCTGTAGCAGTATCAATACTGTAGGTCTCTACCAGCTTGATAAAGCTCTCCTCTGTAGCCTCTCCTGCTTTCCACTCATCCAAAATGGCCTGTCCGTTACCCTGATCGGTAATAATCAGTCTCAAATCTGCAGAAGGTGTTTCGTCACGATAACGCTTTAGGAACTCTAATACATAATAGGTATGCATTTCCTCATCTTCGATAATGGTAGTTTCCCCTGCTTTTCTTTCCTCATCAAATAACCAGCTTCTCAGCACAGAAACAGCGGAATTACGCAATACATTCTCGCTCAGGATACCCTCAGTGGAAATAGTTTTCAGTGCTTCCTCTGCCTTTGCCTTTGCATCCGCCATTGCCTTTGCTACCTCTGCCTCGGAAGGTGTGTACGCCGGTTCCTCAGTAGTACCATCTGCTGTAGCAGACTCATCAGTAGCCTTGGTCTCATCCACAGGATCAGCCAACTCAGTGGGCTCAGTGGGCAGGTCTGCCTCTATCTTTACAATACGATAATCTACAGAATCATAGTTATTCTTATGCTCTTCATAATAAGCATTCACATCTGCCTCAGCAGGATAAACATCCTCTCCTACCTGCTGATAATATGCATTGGCATATAATGCTTCCTTGATAGCAGACTCTAATCTGTCAATGGTAGCATACTCACCAAAAGCAGCAATCATATACTCTTCCTCGGTAATCTCCTGAGCTACCGCACTATCCTTAATCATTTGCAGATACTCATTATAATCCTCGGTTACATCATATTCAAAGCCTTTTTCGTTGGCTTCCTTAATCAGCAGCTTATTCTGTGCTATGGTCTGCACAGTCATCTTCTCAAAAAAATCCTTCCAGCTTAAATCTTCAGAATACATTTGGGTAGATAAATCTCCCTCCGTATCCATACCGAAATAACTGAGCATATAACTGTTCTGGGTGAAATAATTATTTTTGATCATATTAAACTGATAATCAAATTCCACCTTGTTAACGCCCTCTCCGGCAATCTCTACATAAGTGCCGTTCAAAGCCATCCAGTTACGGATGGGGAAGGAAATAAAAAATGCAAATACAACCACTACTGCCAACACACCTAACACGGTATTACGCAGCTGCTCTCTCTTTGCCTTTTTCTCTTCTTCCGCACGACGCTGTACCTTTCTATCATATTTGGTAACAACTTTATTTTCGGATGCCTGATCCTTTATTTTGTCATTCTTAGCCATGGCAAAGCTCCTTCCATCAATTCTTAGGCTATTTTACAGTATTTTGTATAAAAAGTGAAGTGGTTTCACATTTTTTCCACAATTAAATGGAAGGCCGTAGCCTTCCATTTAGATCCCTTAGCGGGTTTGCTGTTTTCTGTATTGTACGGGGGTCATGCCGTAGGACTTTTTGAAGAGACGGTTGAAATGTTCTACATTCTCATATCCTACATCTGCGGCAATGGTTTCCACGGTCTTGCCGGATTCCTTTAACATGGTGCGGGCCTTTTTCATGCGCTCTTCCTTTACTACCTCCTGGAAGGTCAGACCGGAACGCTCCTTGATGTACTTGGACAAATAAGGCTTTGACAAATGAAACTCATCGGACAAATCCTCTAAAGTCACATCAATATAATTTTTCTGGATGTAACTGATGATTTCAATAATACGCTCTTCGCGGCCCTCAGTAATATGTTGCTCTGCTGCCAATTTGTTAGCTGCAGATACCAATGCCTCAATGGAGCTTCGGATAATATCCTCATCCACACCTACGCCCCAATACATCTTGCCGTCATGCATGATGCCCACATAGGAAGCCGCCTTGGATGTGGATCCCTTGGAAATCGCATGCTCCTCGTATACGGATAGCTCATAAGTAATGCCAAAGAAGGTCTTGATAGCGTTGCTTACCGCATCCAGACGACCATTTCCTGCAGTACGAATGACTCTCTTTTCACCGCCCAATTCAATCGTAGTCTCTGCTTGAATACCCTTCTCTTGTTTAAAGTGGCACTCCGGAATACTGAATATGCTTCTGGGATGAATATAATTTTCCTCGAAAATAGCAAAAATCTCCTTGGGCAACAGCTCCTGATGTCTTCTGTCAGATACACCCTTCACCAGGTAACCTACCTCTTCCATCATGGATGCAGGCATGGAGAAACCAAACTGCTGCTTGAGTACAAAGGCTACGCCACCCTTACCGGATACACTATTAATACGGATCACATCGGATTCGTACTCACGGCCCACATCTGCAGGGTCAATGGGCAGATAAGGTACATCCCATCTCTTACCGCTCTTACCATCCTTCAACCAGTTCATACCCTTGCTGATAGCATCCTGATGGGAACCGGAAAAGGCAGTAAATACCAGCTCACCCGCATAGGGCGTACGCTCATGTACACGCATACCGGTAAAACGCTCATATACTTCCTTAATCTTCAAAATCTGGGAGAAATCCAATCCACTGTCTACACCATGACAGGCCATATTCATGGCTACCGTCACCAAATCCACATTACCGGTTCTCTCTCCGTTACCAAAAAGAGTACCCTCCACGCGGTCAGCACCTGCCAGTACACCAAACTCTGCATCGCTGACACCACAACCTCTGTCATTGTGAGGATGTACACTAATCAGCACACTGTCACGATATTTCAAATGCTTATGCATATATTCTACCTGGCAGGCAAATACATGGGGCATTGCCACTTGCACGGTGGTAGGCAGATTGATGATGACTTTGTGGTCAGGGGTAGGCTGCCATACATCCAACACTGCATTACATACCTCTAATGCATAATCCACCTCTGTCTGGGAAAAGCTTTCGGGGCTGTATTCAAAGGTGAAATTACCCTCTGTTTCCTCTGCCAGCTTTTTCAGCATCTTTGCGCCGTCAATAGCGATCTGCTTAATCTGCTCCTTGTCCTTCTTGAACACCTGCTCACGCTGCTCTACGGAAGTCGAATTATACAAATGTACTACTGCATGGGGTGCCCCCTTAATTGCATCAAAGGTCTTCTTAATAATATGTTCTCTGGCCTGAGTCAGTACCTGGATAGTCACATCCTCAGGAATCATATTCTTGTCTATTAGTGTACGGATAAAATTATACTCTGTATCTGAGGAAGCAGGAAATCCCACCTCAATCTCCTTGAATCCGATATCCACCAGAAGCTTAAAAAACTCCAAGTTTTGTTCCAGACTCATGGGCTCAATCAATGCCTGGTTACCATCACGAAGGTCCACACTACACCAAATGGGGGGCTTTTCGATAGTATCCTTTTTCACCCAGTCATAGGTCACCTGGGGAGGCATGAAATATGTCTTACCGTATTTTTCATTTACATTTACTTTTGCCATAGTCAATCACTCCATATGTATCTTTTGTGAGACCATACTATCATATAAAACGGCACCTATCAAGTATTATTTTTAACATATAGATTGATTCAATTTATTATTTCGTTTTTGACGGATTTTTTTGTTCTTTTTATTAAAAACGTTGGAATATAGCGTTTTTACTTGATTTTCTTTGTTCTATTATTTGCTTATTTTAATACATAAATAAATCATAATTTGAATAATTTTTTTTATTTTATCTGTGTAAAATTATTTTACAGAATGTTCTATTAAATCAGAAAGTTTTTGCAAAAACACCAATATTGTTTGACAATAGCGCGGTTCAATGATAATATTATTTTGTGGGAGTTTGGATACTATTACTTATGAGAGGGACCTATGAACATCAGAGATTATCAAGACCAAACCAGAACCTATGTGATTGATGAGAATTATCAGATTGTATACTTTAATGACGCATTAAAGAGTGCATTTCCTGATTTAAAACTGCAGGACTACTGCTACAAATCATTTTGTGGCGAGGATAAGCCCTGTCCTCACTGTCCTCTGACCAGTACAGAGGACCGGGTTGTTTATTTTAATAAGATGATCAAGCAATGGCTTACAATCAATACTTGTAAGGTACAGTGGCCTTCCAAGGGTGATTGTTA
Organism: Lachnospiraceae bacterium; assembly: GCA_017473665.1. GTDB lineage: Bacteria > Bacillota > Clostridia > Lachnospirales > Lachnospiraceae > Acetatifactor. The sequence continues at coordinate 2,560 of JAFUKK010000109.1, read as the reverse complement.
TTTGGTGATGTGTCAAAAGCCTTCTCCGGATAATCAGAATCTGTTTTTTAATCTGACAAATCTTCCTACTTATGATGATTTGTTTGAGTTTGATTTGTCCACGGATACATATCAATCTCTATACCATACCACCAATAATTACAATATTTTACGTCAAAAGGGCTGTCTCTCCACACTGATTGACCGTTTGGAAATCAGCATGGTACACCCGGAAGATTTGTTGGCACATTTTGAATTCTGGAATCCCATTTCCCTGGAAGCAAAACTGCGCGCATGCACGGACGGCCAGATTATCGACGGCCTCTTCCGACTAAAGAAAACCGACGGCAGCTGGGCTTGGACCAGACATATTATTGTTCCCAACAGGCAACATTCCGCCGGCAGTCTGAAAGCGTTATGTTTTCTGGTAGATATACATACCCAGCGGGAAAAGGAGCTTAGTATTAAGCCCAGACAACGGGAAGAGAAAAACAGACTTACCGGCCTGCTCTATACCGATGCATTCCTGGACAAGGCAGACAAATTTATCCGGGACTATGGTGACGGACCATTGTGCATGCTGGCTTTGGATATCGAGCACTTTAAACTGTTTAATGATTGGTACGGATGGGATGAGGGTGATGAATACCTAAAATCCATAGCTGCCCATTTGTCCCGTATGGAAAAGAATTATCCCTGTCTGGTAGGCTACATGAGTGGCGACAACTTTGCTGCTGTAGTACCTTATGATATGGACATTATCAAAGAGCTGATGGACAGCATTCAGGATTATGTGGTTTCCCATGGACACGAGGTAGGTTTTTTCCCTCTGTGCGGATACTATATCATTGATGACCGAAATACTTCCGCCTCCTTGATGTATGACCGTGCAACTATCGCATTAACCAAGATACGTGGTAGTTATTATACCCGTATAAATAAATATGAAAGTAATATGGTACAGGAAATGGAGGACGAGCTGTTCCTTCTTTCCGATATCCAGCGTGGCCTGGCTGAGCATGAATTTACTTTCTTCGCTCAACCTAAATGTCATATGTCCACCGGACGTATTGTAGGCGCAGAATCTCTGGTACGCTGGAAACATCGCACCAAAGGATTAGTTTCTCCCGGCGTGTTTATTCCTGTTTTGGAGAAAAACGGATTTATTTCCTCCCTGGATTGCTATATCTGGGAAGAAGTATGTAAATGGCAACGCAGTTGGATTGATCGTGGCAATAAGCCCCTCCCCATTTCTGTGAATGTATCCCAGATAGATATTATCTCTCTGGATGTGGTGGAGTATTTCAACAACCTTATTGAAAAGTACCAAATTCCTTCTCATTTAATCGAAATAGAAATTACGGAAAGTGCTTACGCTAAAAAGTTTGACCATATCAATGATATTGTGGAGCAGTTACACTGTTCCGGTTTCCAGGTACTGATGGACGATTTCGGAAGTGGCTATTCCTCCTTGAATATGCTTCGTAATCTAAACGTAGATATTCTAAAGGTGGATATGAAATTCCTGGATATCGAAGAAGATAGTGCCGATAAAGGCTATGGTATTCTGGAATCCATTGTAAATATGGCCCGCCAGATGAATATGCCCATTATTGTAGAAGGTGTAGAGACCGACAATCAAATCAAATATCTGCGGGAGATGGGTTGCCGCTATGCACAGGGCTATTTCTTCTACAAGCCTATGCCAATAGAGGACTATGAGGTACTGCTCAGCGACAAAAATAATATCAGCACCCGCGGTATCTATGCCAAAAAAGTGGAACAGCTACATACCAGAGAATTCCTGGATATTAACCTGTTCACCGATAGCATGCTAAATAATATTTTGGGTCCCGCTGCATTTTATGAGATGTATCAGGGAGAATTTTCCATTCTTCGTGTGAATGAACAGTACTTCCAGCTGACCCAAATAGATGACCTGGAAAATCGCGATTACAAACATACCATGGAAAACATACATCCTGAAGACCGGCCCCGGGTATATGATACTTTCCGGGATGCACAAAAGAATCAGGTGTCCGGTAGTAAATGTCTGTTAAGATACTTTAAGCCGGATGGTTCCATGATATGGATAGAGCTCCATTCCTTCTTCCTACGGGAACAGGAAGAACATCAATATTACTATGGCTCCCTGCGGGATATTACCCCGTATATGGATAAATAATTCTTTATTACAAAATATGATTGTAAATACAAAATACCTTTTCAGATGTAGGCCCCGACCTGCATTTTGAAAAGGTATTTTAGCTTAGAAAAAATTCCCCTATAAAATACAACGTGTTTATTGCACCTGTTATTTAAAAGTAATTTTCCCCAATTTCTTTTAATGATGCAATCCGTGCATTTTACATCCGATACCATACTGTATTTTTGTTTTTTTGTCTATCAGAAATAGAAAAATTGGACAAATCTTTCCAAATACTCAATAGTTTCCAATTGCTCAATAGACAAAAAATACCCTATATGCTATATTTTGATTATAAATCAGGAGATAATTTTACATATAGATGGAAAATAAATTTTTTGGACAGAACCTTTTGCAACTGCGTAAAGAACGGCA